>NZ_LVWH01000001.1:0-259107 GCF_001909045.1 Paenibacillus sp. P3E
AATTAGAATCATCACTGGAAAAAGAATTTAAGCGGTTTAACCTCGATATTAGAGTATATGCATCTCCAGATTCAAAGCTTTTCATAGATGCGGAGGGCTTAGGCTTTAATTATTCATATGAAAGCGAGGAAATACTAGGCGAAGCCATTAATAATCCAACAACAAAAGACCAGGTAATCAAGCAATTTTCAAGATTAAATGATACGATATTCGAACTTAATCATGTGGAATATGAAGAATGCAATGCGTTTATTCCAGCTAAACTGTTAAATGCAGCAAGAAGGGATATTGTACTGGGCTTATATGACTTGAAGCTTAACAGCCAAAAGAAACGAACCAAGGCTTTGGAAGCAAAAGAAAAAATAAGCTTTGCCCCTGAAGAACCATACCTTACCGCCTCTGTAACGACTAAGGAGCAGTACGAGGCTTGCGTAAGCTGTGGAATTAAGGAAATCTATTTTAAAAACGTTGTTAGAAGAAATCAGATTGATTATAAGGAAAAGGAAGGGCAGCTACTCATTGGAGGATATGGTGGAATTTATCACTACAGAGACACGAATCCGTTTGTTACGGACTATTCTCTAAATGTTGTTAATGCTACTAGTTGCTATGAATTATATAAATTAGGGGCAAAACGAGTCACTTTATCTTATGAATTGAATAAGAGCCAAATTGAAGATTTAAGGAATGCCTATGTTGAAGATAATGACGGCTATCCTGCGCTGGAAATGATTGTATATGGCAGGGTTCCTTTGATGTTTACTAAATATTGTCCGATGAAAAAAATGAATCAATGCAGAATTTGCAGAACGAAGAGCTATGAGTTAAAAGATGAGCACGGAACGTTCCCTATCATTTCCCATAATGATTGTACAACGACGCTCCTTAATGGGAAGACACTTAATCTTCTGGATGAGCTGCCAAACATCAAAGGAATCGAGGCGCTCAGATTAAACTTCACAGTTGAATCTAAAGAGCAAGTTGTGAAAGTCATTAATATGGCGTCAGGTAAATTAAATGGCTCAATGAATAATGCTGTCTTTAATCAGGAAACAGACACAAGAGGACATTTTAATAAAGAGATTGTGTAGTCGTGGAATTCATTAAATGTCCAAAATCTTGGGAAATACTACAAGTAAATCTGGGACAGGTGCAATTCAATCCAATCATAAGGATGACCTTCAGATGAAAATATTATTAGTTGAAGATGATAAGACGATCGCGTCGGGACTGGAATATTCGCTGCAGCAAGAGGGTTATTGGACCGTTCTCTGCCATGATGCCGCTTCAGCCCGAAAGGTGCTCGCCGAAGACATCGATCAGTTCACTTTGTGCCTGTTCGATTTACAGCTTCCAGACGGAACTGGTTATGAATTATGCAAGATGGTGAAGGAACGACGGGATATTCCGGTCATTTTCTTAACGGTGATTGATGATGAGGTCAATGTCGTGATGGGACTCGATATGGGAGCCGATGATTACATTACCAAACCTTTTCGGGTTCGCGAGCTTCTCTCCAGGATCAAATCCGTCTTGCGGAGATACCAGAAGCTGTCCCACGCCGGAGCGGTCATCGACATTGACAATGTGCGCATCCATACGCTGGAAGGCAAAGTATATAAAAACGGTGCCGAAATTTCGCTAACCGCCTTGGAATACCGCTTATTGCTGATCTTTGGCAACCACGTTGGACAGGTCCTCACCAGGAATCAGCTCTTGGAGCAAATCTGGGACGTGGCCGGCGACTTCGTGAATGACAACACGTTAACGGTCTATATCAAAAGGCTAAGGGAAAAGCTGGAGGATAATCCAGAGCAGCCGGCTCTGATCAAAACGGTACGCGGTTTAGGCTATAAGGTTGGTGATTAGATGCTGCGCAATCGGGAAAATCAAATATTATTACTCGTCATGGGCTCGATCAGCTTATCGGCGATCGTCATTGCTGCTTTCATTTCGTCCGTCGCCGCAGCCCTGGTTATTATTGTATCCGTGCTGCTTACCGGCACAGCTTTATTATTCACAAAACGGAGATATTACGAGCTAGAGAAGCTGTCCGTCTATTTGCGGGAGATTAGCAGCGGCCAGGCCTCCCTTGACCCTCGCGATAATCAAGAAGGTGAGCTTAGCATCTTAAAGAATGATATTTACAAGGTGACACGCATGCTCTCCGAGCATCGTTCGCTATTGCAGCGGGATAAGCTTCAACTGACCGATGCCATCTCCGATATTTCACATCAGCTCAAAACACCGATCACCTCTATGACAGTCATGGCAGATCTGTTAAGCGCCCCTGATCTGCCTCCACGCAAAAGAACGGAGTTCACCCATCATATTCGCATTCAGCTTGAACGGATCGATTGGCTTGTTTCATCCTTATTAAAGCTAGCGAAAATGGAAGCGGGAACTATCCCGTTCAAAAAAGATCGAATACACATGGAAACCCTAATCCAAAAGGCACTGGAGCCGGTTATGATTCCGATGGATATTAAGGGACAGACCGTTTCCATCACAGGGGATGACAGCGTCTCTTTTGCCGGCGATTTCCATTGGACTGCTGAAGCGGTTATCAATATTTTGAAAAATGGAGTGGAGCATACACCTGAGGGCGGTGCGATTACCATCACATTTTCCGACAACGTGCTATTTACGGAAATCGTTATTGCTGACAACGGAGAGGGCATTCCGAAAGAGGATTTGCCTTATATTTTCAAACGTTTTTATAAAGGAAAAAATGCTAATGAAGGAAGCATCGGTATAGGGCTTGCGATGGCTCACAGCATCATTGCAAGCCAGAACGGCGTGATTGATGTAACGAGCGACAGCGGGACTGGTACAGAGTTTCGGATCAAATTTTATAAGCATGTGATTTAACAGCACTCCGTAAGTGACTGAACTGTCACCTCCAACGTCACTGTAAAGTCATTTTGGACAGATAAAATGATATTCATCAGATGAACGATGGAGGTACAACCATGCAAGTGAAGCAGCAGCGCAAGATTACTTTTATTATCACGATAGGCTACACCCTGATTATTCTTTATTTTATGCTTTTTGCTTTCGGCAGAGCGGATAAGGTAGATCAAATCAGTCAGTACACCTTTATTTTTTTGCCGGACGGTTTTTTTAGGGTGCCGGGTCTTTCCGATCTTCTACATCCGACACTGATGGACTTGGTGGGTATTGGAAACTTTGCAGCCTTCATACCTTTTGGCATACTGTTTCCGTTGTTATACCGCACCAGCTTTGTTCGCTTCATGACAGGGTTTATCCTGTCCATTCTTGTGGTGGAGACCATCCAGGCACTAACATTCCTCGGCAGCTTCGACACGAACGACGTCATACAGAACTCATTGGGCGCTGCTATTGGATTCGGGGCGTACAAGATTGGCTTCCGTACAAAAAACTACTGGAGAAATATCGCTGCTACGGGAATTGCAAGTGCTGTCTTAATGCTCGGCGTGTGGGGGGTCTTCGGAGTAGTTGATCAAGTGTTCACCAAAGAGGTGGGCCCTTTTGTAGCGATAAACGAATGGAAAGATAGTAACGGAAATCGATTAACGGGAACCAAACAGGACAGTCTTAAGATTGGCGGTCAAGACGTGACACCCCAATATAATGTGTATGGCATCGAAGGTAAAAAGAAGGAAACATATACGTATTCGCTAGGCAATAAGGGAGAGCTGTATCTTAGCTTGAATTATGGAATTCCTGATCATAAGGATTTTCAGGGCAGCATTAAGGTTACGGTTGACGGGCATGAGCTCCTGTCTGTATCTGCAGAAGATCAGCTCCATGAGCCGGATATGAGGATCCTTTATCTCACCCGGGCTAATGAGCTTAAGATAACCATTGAGGGGAATGAAACCCTTTGGGATATTGGATATAGAGAGATGGTATATACCTGGAATTGAGCATCTAGGGAAGGGGGGATGACAATGGAGATTTTAACAATTGAAAATTTGTCCAAAATATACGGCACAGGCGAATCGGCGGTGAAGGCGCTTGATGATGTTTCCTTTTCGGTCCAAAAAGGTGAATTCGTCGCAATTATCGGACCTTCCGGATCGGGAAAATCGACACTCCTTCATATGCTGGGCGGTGTGGATCGACCGACTGGCGGGAAAGTGTATGTTCAGGATACGGATATGTATACCTTGGACGAAACGCAGCTGGCCATCTTTAGACGCAGGCAAATCGGGCTGATCTACCAGTTTTTCAATCTGATTCCCGTCCTGACGGTGGAAGAGAATATTACGCTGCCGCTCTTGCTGGATCAACAAAAGGTAGATCAAAAGCAATTGGCTGATCTTGTGAATACGTTGAATTTGCAGCATCGATTAAACCATCTGCCGAATCAGCTATCCGGCGGACAGCAGCAGCGTGTCTCGATTGGCAGGGCGATCATCGGCAATCCTGCGATCATGCTGGCCGACGAACCCACCGGGAATCTGGACAGCAGGAATAGCAGCGAGATCGTCGATTTATTGAAAATGCTGAATAAGACCTATCATCAGACACTGATCGTAATCACGCATGACGAACGGATCGCCCTGCAAGCCGACAGAATCATTTCAATCGAAGATGGGAGGATTGCCAAAGACGAGGTGATAAGGCGATGAATATTGTCAATACATTAACCATCCGGCATCTGAAGCAGAACAAGAGACGAACACTTGTGACTATTCTTGGCGTAATTATTTCGGTATCCATGATGACCGCTGTCATTACGCTTGTTTTTTCCTTTGCGGATTTAATGATCAGACAAACTATCACAGATACAGGGGAGTGGCATATTCAGTATCAAGATATATCCAAGGAACAGCTTGCGGCGATACAGGGCGATGATGCAACCAAAACGGTTGCAATCACAAGAGACCTTGGGTATGCCCCATTAGAAGGGGGACAAAATTCCAATAAGCCGTACTTGTTCATTAAGGAATATGATGTGCAAGGGTTCACACAATTTCAGATTGAAATAAGCAAGGGGCGTCTTCCGCACACGGACAAGGAGGTTGTGATCTCCGAGTCTGTTGCAACAAATGGCAAAGTGAAGTACGAAATCGGCGACCGTCTAACGCTTCGCGTCGGCGACCGATTCGAACAAGGGGGCGATCATCCCCTGGATCAGACGGAACCGCTGCGCAGGGAAGACGGCACATTGACCGAGACATTACAGCATAGCATAATTAGGGATTATACGGTGGTAGGCTTCATTAAACGTCCGGTGTCGGAAACGGCTTGGGCCCCGGGTTATACGATCATTAGCTATGTCGATGATCATATCATCGGGGGGGACGATCGGGTCGATGCGTCGGTGGTCTTGCAGCAGGTCAATCCGTTCTTGTTCGCACATGCGGAGAAGCTGGCTGAGAAAAACCAAATTGACACTGTCCAATATAATAACGATTTGCTTCGTTATTATGGCTTGTCCAGCAGCGGAGCCTCATCCAGCATGATGTTCTCATTATCGGCAATCATTATGGGGGCCATTATAATTGGCTCGGTTGGGCTCATCTATAACGCTTTTGCGATATCCGTCTCGGAACGTTCCCGCCATTTAGGGATGCTCGCGAGCGTGGGGGCGACGAAAAGGCAGAAGCGAAATTCCGTATTTTTTGAAGGTATCGTCATTGGTTTGATCAGCATTCCCATTGGCATCTTATGCGGTCTTGCCGGAATCGGAATCACCTTTTCGTTCATGAACACAATGATTGAAGGGGCATTATGGACTAGTGAAAAGCTGAGGCTTATCGTCACGCCGTTATTGCTCTTGATTACTTGTCTTGTTTCGATGCTGACGATTTTCGTTTCGGCGTATCTCCCGGCGGTTAAAGCATCTAGGGTATCTCCCATGGACGCGATTCGCCAAACCACTGACGTAAAGCTTACGGCCAAAGCAGTGAAGACGTCGAAGATCATTCGTAAGCTCTTCGGAATCGAAGCAGAAATCGGGCTGAAAAACTTAAAAAGGAACAAACGAAGACATCATGTTATTCTTTTTTCGCTTGTCATCAGCATCGTTTTGTTTTTGACGATATCGTTTTTCACGACTGGCCTGACACAATCTCTGGCATTGTCGCTGGAAGGCATCAATTACGATATTGAAGTGTCGTCCAGTAATGGAAAAAGACTAGATGACCGGTTGATGCAATCGCTTGTATCTCTGGATGGCGTCACGGAATACAACGTGAGTCATGAGTTAGTCGGGAACGCTTGGGTCGATGCAGCAAGCATCGCCGACGAGTTGCAAGAGAAGGTTAAGCAGGATAAGAGTATGCTGCAAGACGGGAAATACCCTTACGAAATTAAACTCTATGCACTGAATGATTCGAGCCTGCAAGCCTATGCCAGAGCGGTTGGCGCAGATTACGAACAGCTTACGGATCTGGATCATCCCGCCGCAATCGTGATGGATACGATTCATTACAAAGATATAGATACGGGGAAATATATTCAGACGAAGTCTATATATGCGAATATCGGTCAACATATCGAGCTAACGAGTTTTATTAATGAGAGCGGGGAAGAAACGAAGGCAAATAAAGTGATATTTGCCGCATTGACGGATAAGGCACCGATGGGGATGAGCCCGGTAGGCGTAGGTGGGTTAAATATGATCGTGTCGGAACGCGTCATGAATCGGCTGGCAGACGGCGAGGAGCTGGCTAACGCTTCGATGTACCTCCATTTGAAAAGCACGGAACCGGTGAAAACGCAGCAGGAAATTGAAGCGATGAATGAGACCAATCTGAATGTCTACAATGTATATCAATCCAGAATAAGCGAAGAACAACAGATTCTGCTGATGAACGTCTTTTCTTACGGTTTTATCGTATTAATCTCTGCGATTTCCGTTGCGAACATCTTTAATACGATCTCAACAGGGCTGGCTCTTCGCAAACGGGAATTTGCGATGCTGAAATCCGTAGGCGCGACGCCAAAGGGGTTTGCAAAAATGCTGAACTATGAGAGTGTTTTTTATGGGGTCAAGTCGCTCTTGTATGGGCTTCCTGTCAGTTTCGCCGTGATGGTTCTAATCTATAAAGCATTTGCGAACAAATTCAGCTATGGGTTCACCCTGCCCTGGATGAGCATTCTGTCTGTCACTGTGTGTGTATTTGTCATTGTCAGCTCTGCGGTTGTTTATTCCGGAGCTAAAGTAAAAAAGGAGAATATTATTGATGCATTAAAGCAAGAGAATATATGATTCACTTACTTCACCCAGAGGAGGAGACGTTACCCGACGTCACACACAATCATGCGAGTCAATCGATTGCTCTCCATGCTGCTGATCATCTCCGGTAAAGGTACGGTAACGGGCAAGGAGCTTGCCGAGCATTTCGAGGTATCCTTGCGGACGATCTACCGGGATATCGAAAAAATAGGAGAAGCCGGCATACCGGTTGCATCGTCCAGCGGCAAGGGCGGAGGATACTATATTATGGACAGCTATAATATAACCAGCCTCTTTTTAAACCAGGATGAAGCTCATACGTTTGTAGCTGTAATGAAGAATTTACACGGCTTGTTTGGCAGGAACGAAGCTTTTAATGACATCATGCTAAAGGTTGAGCATACCTATAAGCAGGAGCAAGGTAAGCACAAACTGACTCTGGATATGTCCCATTTCAGCATGGAGCAGGAAATTAAAGAGTACATGGGGATCATAAGCAAGGCCATCACGGATAACAGGCTGCTGGTGTTCGACTATATCAACAGGGATATGGAATACCTGGAGCGAACGGTAGAGCCAAGCTGGATTGACTTTCGCCACGGCCATTGGTACGTGATAGGTTTTTGCCGGGTCAGAGAGGACTACCGCAGATTCAAGCTCGTGCGGATCAAGCAACTGAAGCAGGGACCGCCTTTTGCAAAAAGAGAGCTGCCCGATGACCGAATCGCCGAGGTCATTGAGCACAGCTATTCGCAGCGGGACATACAGGTTGTGCTCAGATTCACTTCGCGAATTGGCGCGCAGCTTACTGAGTACTTTCAGAAAGAGAAAATTAGCCGGGGTGAAGATGGCTTCTATCTCGTTAGGGATACTTTTCCTCATGAGGAGGGCCTGCTGAAATTCATTCTAAGCTTCGGCAAGGAGTGCGAGCTGCTGGAGCCTCGTGAATTACGGGCGGAGCTTCAGCAATATATGCAAAATATGCTTCTATCCTACAATGACTGACGCCCTGGTGTCAGTCATTGTGTTCTATAGTGGGGATATCGGCGGAAAGAATACATACCGCCCGCTATAACTAGGCTAGGAGTGAACCGACTAAATGAAAGCCAGTATTTTGGACGATGATTTCAATGAATGGGGTACGGAGGACACACGAACAGAACTGATACGGAAGCTGCAAAGATTGGAGGAGGAACGTTATATCCTGCGTGAGGGAGAAAGGTTACAAGACTTTACCTGTCTGATGCTGCGACATATTGGCGATCCGGAGCCTGTGCTCCGTGAGCATATCTATTCGATTTTTTACATATGGCTGAAGCGCGATAATAAGTTCTCCTGTGAGGAAATGTGGAAACTTTTGGCTGTTCTAATGGATGACCGGCATTTGTTCTATCGGATTGGAAGCGAGGGTGACCAAAGTGTGCTTACCAGGGCGTTCTCGGTTCTGCCTGTCGCTCTTATTGTGCAGCGGGACAGGAACAATCCATTCTTGACTCCGGATGAGTTCCAGCATCTAAAGCATTCGCTGCTTCGCTACTACCAGGAGGAGAAGGACCTGCGCGGTTATCTGGCAGTCGAAGGCTGGGCTCATGCTGCGGCTCATGGGGCAGATGCCCTGGAGGAGCTGATCCGCTGTCGGGAAAGCGATAATGTGTTGCAGCGCGAGGTGCTGGAGGCGGTTAAAGGGATGCTGCATAACGGTGTGCGGATTTTTGACGAGGAGGAAGACGAGCGCATGGCCAGCATTGTGGACACGATGATTAGCGAAGCACTGCTTCCGCAGCAGGAGATTGCCGACTGGATTCATTGCTTGTCGAAGTGTACGGAATGGCCGGATACGCGCACGCAGAGAATCGCCAGAGTAAACGGGAAAAATTTCGTACGCAGCCTGTATTTCAGAACAAGGGTCCGGAATGACGGAAATAATCTTATTCTTAACGGCGCCATGCTGACGGCTGAAGCTAAATTAAACCGTTTTAATGAGGCTAATTAAGAAGTGCGCTAGAAATAATACATATGGAGGTAATTAAGTTTGAGTACCCACTACTATTTCAGTTGGTTTAATGAATTTTTTCCGGAGAAGCTGGTCCATTGTTTGCAGGAGGATATACAAGACAGACAATCGCTTGTTATGATTAGTGCTGACCCGTCTGGTTATACAGATGAGCCAATTAACTTTGATGATATCTCTGAATGGACATGGCTGAATCAGGCTAATATTATTTTTGATGAATATCATTTCATTGATTACCGCATGCAGAAGGAAGATGCCCGGCGATTCATTCAGAACGCTTCCGTCATTTTTTTATGCGGCGGTTATCCTGGTTTGCAGAAGGATTTCTTGGCGGATTATGAATTAGCGGACATTATTAAGAACAGCAATGCCATTATACTGGGTGCCAGCGCCGGTGCGCTAAACATGTCTGCTCAATGGTTAAGCTTGAATGACACGGACCATGAAGTTGAAACAGGTACTATTTATGAAGGTATGGGCTTTGATCAATTTGCCTATGAATCTCATTCTAAACGGGGCTACGACACGTTTGTTCAAGGCTACCTGTTCCCCTTGTCTGAAGAGATTGATGTCTATGCGGCAGAACAGGAGAGCGCTATACGGGTAAAGGACGGCAAAATCGAAACAATGGGTCCTATATATTTAATTTCCCGCTCAAAGATTCAGAAATTGGTTGAGACGCTCTTCCTGAATTTTTCGGAAAAGGCTTTTATTTTATCCAAGAAAATTCCTTTCAGTTGATCGGAACCTTCTTTCGGTGCAGCATAAGCCTTATAACCGCCAAATGATTCAATGCAGACAGCGGCTTCTCTCAGATCAGCGGGGATATTCCGGTCTATTATTTCTTTTGTCTCCTTTTGCTTCTCATTGCAAATGAAGTATCCCATTCTTTTCTAAAGCAATTCATTATGATTTTTTTTGATAAAGTCGCGAATGGGTTTGTATATTTTCCCGTCCCTGACTCCTGCACCCAAAATGATGTAATCAAAATCCCCGATATTAGGCTTCTCCAGTTCTATATTACAAAGGGTACAATCCGAAATCTCTTCTGCTAAAATTTTTATACATTGTTCTGTTGCCCCTGTTTTCGTAGCATATACAACTAGTACTGCCATTTGACTCATCCTTTGTCATTTAGAATATGAATCTGTTCCTCTAGAACGAACGGTAACCAAAATGTGGTCAAGTTTTCCCGTGATATTAGAGAGGCCTGTGTTAAAAATGGGGGGATTCGCCCAGCTCTGTCACGGCAAGTCAGCGTCTTTACGTAAAATGCGCCCAGGCGATTGGATGATCTACTATTCCCCACGCACGGAAATCACGAAAGGTGAACCACTCCAAGCGTTCACAGCAATCGGAGAAGTGGCTGATGATAGAGTCTATGAATATCCGATGTCCGAATCGTTTGTGCCATTCCGCAGAAATATCAGCTATATATCATGCCAGGAAGTAAAGATTAGAGATCTATTAGAGCAGCTTAGCTTTACGCGCGGGAACCGAAACTGGGGGTATTCCTTCCGCTACGGCCATTTTGAAATCGGACGCGAGGACTTTCTGATCATTGCCAGTGCGATGCTTGAGCCAAGCTTGCAGATAGAATGTTTTTGAACTTGTCTCTTCAGACAGCGCGGGGAACCGTATCATAAGTAGGGCGGAATTTTTATAGCTGCAATAATAGCTTTGGGAATTCAAGTTTCTTAAGGTCTGCAGGTTATGTGAGCTTGGAAACCTAACTCTTTATACGTAGAAATAAAGGATGATAGTAGCCAAAACAGTTGAATAGTTTGTGCTGAAGTGTTGCCACCTTGTCGTAGCTCATTGAGTTCAGACAGGACCCTACTCTTTGAAATATAGTTTACCACAATGTAAATATGGCTTGTTGCATTAGGATGATTCAGCGTTTTGATTTTTAAGTCTGTTGTTTCAATGCATAGCATAAGATAGCATATTTGGCCTTGATCGGAAATATTTGTTTATGGCTAGTTTGGGTGAACCATACCACAAATAGTGGTAAAGCGGAAAGTTGAGTTGAGGGTTGAAGCTTCAATGCTAAATCTATTAAGAAGCGCGTTAAGACCTAACTCATGTGGAATTGGTCATATATGCCGAGACAAGACCTTTATCAGGAATAGTTCTCCACCATTTGATATAAATAATTTCGAAAGTCTTCAAGATAGGTTTTGGGCTCTACAACTTTTAGATGAGTGCCAAAGCTTGCTAAAAGTTGAAATCCCAAATAATTTTGAGGGACATATATGGTTGCTAATAAAAGTCCAGAACCATGGTCTTCAATACTTCGTCGACCATACCTTTCGATGATTTGATCTTTTATGCTAGGCGATATCCATGCCTTAATCGTGACGAATTGCGGTAGATAACTTGCTTCGTGTCCTTGCTCAGACCAATCGTCTCTAGGATGAAACGCGCGTTCATCCATAGTAATATGATCGATCCGGGATAACTTGAATGTTCGAGACCCCTGTCGATGTAAACAGAATCCTTTCAAGTACCAACTCGATTCGCTAAAATGCAGCTCATAGGGCTCAACCATTCTATCCGTTACAGCCCCGTCTTTATCTGTATAATCAAACGAAACCAGCCTTTTCTTTGATATGGATTCTTGACATGTCTTTAAGGTTTCAAGAATCTCGGACCGACCTTCCCAATCATAAAACGACAGTTGAATGGAACGATTCAGAGACAATGGACTAACCATTGCCTCTATTTTTTTTATCGTTCTTTCCACTTCTTCAGTAAGGAGGAGTTGTTCCAATCCGCCGAGCGCAGCCAATATATTCTGTAAATCGGAGCTGCTTAGAAGGCGTTTATCGACCTTGTATTCCTCCATTATGCCGTAGCCGCCTTTGACGCCAATGACAGAGTAGATCGGGATGTTACATAAGCTCAATGTTTCCATATCGCGAAGGATCGTTCTTTTGGAAACATGGAATAGTTGTGAGAATTCCGTTGTAGAAACAATCTCTTTCCTCAGCAATATCATGATAATCGAAATGAGTCTCTCCACTTTGTCCATAATTGCCCTCTTTTTTCTACATGAATTCAGAACGGTGACAATAAGATGTCACCGTTTATCCATTATACTACATGTATCACAAGAAGGAGGTTTTGATTTAATGTTTAATCCAACCGATTTTCCCAAGCCCACCCTTATCTCAGTCAATGGTGTGGAACTCGAAGTGTTTGAAGCAGGCCGAGAAAACGCTGGAAAACCTATTGTACTCTGCCACGGCTGGCCAGAGCATGCCTTTTCTTGGCGCCATCAGATGGCCGCCCTTGCCGCAGCGGGCTACCATGTCATCGTCCCCAACCAGCGGGGTTACAGCAACTCATCCCGTCCGCCCGAAGTAACAGACTATGACATTGAACACTTGTCAGGTGATCTCATCGCGCTTCTCGATCACTATGGATACGAGGACGCTACCTTTGTCGGTCATGACTGGGGTGCATTTGTCGTTTGGGGACTGACCTTGTTGCATCCAAACCGCGTCAATAAAGTGATAAATCTGAGCTTGCCTTACCAAGAGCGCGGAGAAAAACCCTGGATCGAGTTCATGGAAGAAATACTTGGCGGCGATTTCTATTTCGTCCACTTCAATCGACAGCCAGGCGTCGCGGACGCCGTATTCGAAGACAATACATACAGGTTCCTTCGCAACCTGTACCGGAAGAACGAGCCTCTCAGAGCACCTGAGCCAGGTATGGCGTTGATCAATCTCGCCAGAGCAGAAACACCGCTCGGTGAGCCCGTAATGAGCGAAAGTGAGCTGGCCGTTTACGTCTCCGCTTTTGAAACATCAGGATTCACGGGCAGCATAAATTGGTACAGGAACCTTGACCGCAACTGGCGGTTATTGGCGAAAGTGAACCCAATCATCCAGCAGCCGACCCTCATGATCTACGGCGACCGGGATGTGGTTGCGAAGTCTGAAAACCTGACAAAGTTCGTGCCCTATGTGGAAGTGGTCAATCTGGATTGCGGTCATTGGATCCAGGAAGAAAAGCCGGAAGAAACAAACCAAGCGATTTTGAGATGGCTGGAACAGCAGAATGCCATCTAGTCCCAAGAGCGTTTCAAGGCTGAGCCTGCCCTACGGCTTGACCGGAGGGTGGAATGAGACGCGGCCACCGTCTTTGAGGTGACTGATTGGGCACCGCAACCCCGGTTGGGCTAGTACGTGTCTTCTAATGGTGTGGCGGTCGTGAGCCATGCGGGCGGCGTACGGTGTGGTCAGCGTGTTGAAGGAGGGCAAGGGGCATGATCAGGCTCATGGGTCTGATCTCCGAGTACTTCGTCGCTTGGATAGAAGTGGACTCGATCCCGCCGCACGCGGTGCACGGCGGTACAATACTTGTATAACAACATTCCTAGCAATCTACCGGCTGACACAGTGCAAGCCGCGATGATGCTGAATAGAGTCGCTTAGCAAGCAAAACATAGAAGGACAATAAGGGCACCCTAAGAGGGTGCTTCTTGATTTCGCGCTATTAAAAATACATAGAAAAAACAACAAATGATTTCGCGTTAGAGATGATACGGTGAACCGTATCATAAGTAGGGGCAAGTTTTTTGCTGACTTTTTTGTGCAGAGAATGCACGGCATTCACTTCTTATCTCCGATAAAATTTATCTTGAAGGGAGGGAAAACGATGGATTGGTTGGACAGGATGATTAGCGCCATGGAATATATCGAAGCAAATCTGGCGGACAATATCTCATATGATGAAATAGCTCAGAGAGCCTGTTGCTCTACTTATCATTTTCAAAGAATGTTTCCGTATATTACTGGAGTATCGTTATCTGAGTACATCCGACGTAGACGGTTGACATTGGCAGCATTTGAACTGCAGACAACAAATGCAAAGGTTATAGATATTAGAGTATATGCATGTCCAGATTCAAAGCTTTTCATAGATGCGGAGGGCTTAGGCTTTAATTATTCATATGAAAGCGAGGAAATACTAGGCGAAGCCATTAATAATCCAACAACGAAAGACCAGGTAATCAAGCAATTTTCAAGATTAAATGATACGATATTCGAACTTAATCATGTGGAATATGAAGAATGCAATGCGTTTATTCCAGCTAAACTGTTAAATGCAGCAAGAAGGGATATTGTACTGGGCTTATATGACTTGAAGCTTAACAGCCAAAAGAAACGAACCAAGGCTTTGGAAGCAAAAGAAAAAATAAGCTTTGCCCCTGAAGAACCATACCTTACGGCCTCTGTAACGACTAAGGAGCAGTACGATGCTTGCGTGAGCTGTGGAATTAAGGAGATCTATTTTAAAAACGTTGTTAGAAGAAATCAGATTGATTATAAGGAAAAAGAAGGGCAGCTACTCATCGGAGGATATGGTGGAATTTATCACTACAGAGAAACGAATCCGTTTGTTACGGACTATTCTCTAAATGTTGTTAATGCTACTAGTTGCTATGAATTATATAAATTAGGTGCAAAACGAGTCACTTTATCCTATGAATTGAATAAGAGCCAAATTGAAGATTTAATGAATGCTTATTATGAAGAAAATGACGGCTATCCTGCACTAGAAATGATTGTATATGGTAGGGTTCCTTTGATGTTTACAAAATATTGTCCGATGAAAAAAATGAATCAATGCAGAATTTGCAAAACGAAGAGCTATGAGTTAAAAGATGAGCACGGATCGTTCCCTATAATTTCCCATAATGATTGTACAACGACTCTCCTTAATGGGAAGACGCTTAATCTTTTAGATGAGCTACCAAACATCAAAGGAATCGAGGCGCTCAGATTAAACTTCACAGTTGAATCCAAAGAGCAGGTTGTGAAAGTCATTCATATGGCGTCAGGTAAATTAAATGGCTCAATGAAAAATGCTGTCTTTAATCAGGAAACAGACACAAGAGGACATTTTAATAAAGAGATTGTGTAGGTAGCCAAAGGGATGGTTCTGGCGATATGATGGCGGGGGCGAAACCAACAGCGGCAGCAGTCAGATTATGGCGTACATAAATGCCCGGACGGCAGACTCTGCGATGGGGGTATTCCGCGTACAGAGTGTTATGGTGAAGAGTATTTCTTTGATAATGCCCCGGGTAACTTTGGTGGTTAAGGTAGAGCGATTATAAAAAAGAGGCTTGATTTACTCAAGCCCCCTAAGATTATTTGCGACGAGAAATTATCATGATTTCCATACTGTCTACCTTTAACGGATTGTTACTGAATTGTCCCGCCATGCAACCATAAGCTGCTTCGACTTCAAATCCTTCACTTTCTAAAAGCATTTTTAATTCTCGGAAAGTAAAGGCAGTAGTATAAATAGATACTTCTTTTGTTTCGCCTTTCTGGGCTAATGACCTCATCTTTATCGATAATCGTACAAGAGTATGGGTCAAAGTGCGATTCGTCATTAACATTTCGAGCCAAATTTAGAGCATTAACAACCGTAAGAATAAATAAAGAACCAGCTCGTAATGATTGATGGACACCTCTTAGAACATTTCTATGGTTCTCCTCACTGCCAGCTAAACCAAACGCACCTTCGCAAAGACAAATAGCTGCATCAAATTCTTGGTTAAAGGTTAGTTCACGAGCATCCGCAACCAAAAACTCTGCATTTAGCTTTTCATTTATTGCTGCTTGATTGGCGTATTTGATAAATTCCGAAGAAATATCAACGCCTACTGATTTAAAACCACGTCGGGCAAGTTCTAAGCTATGACGACCTGGTCCGCAGCCAATATCCAAAATGCAATTATTTGGTTTAAGGCTCATCAGTTCTACCAAAAAGTCAACTTCCTGTATTGTTCCCTTGGTAAATCCGAATTTCAAATAATTATCACGAATGAAATCTCCAATTTCTTCGTAGAAACCGCCGTTATATTCAATACCTGAAGCTTTTTTATCAATACTCAATGTTTTTCCCTCCGTGTAGTAGTTGCACGGAAGTGTATTAGCAAGAAAGCCTAATTATCCTTCCGTGCCTCGAATAATAGTATTTGGCGTATTAATTATTGTCGCACTCATAAACTCACTCACTTTCTTTTGGATTCATTATAAGGTTAACCTAATAGGGAAAAAATGTAAATATAAAAAATGCTTTTAATTAACATTACAACCCGTACCCGCCTGGCTCTATATAGTGACAAAGTGGTTCTGACTCATTAGGCGGATGGCTCTTTTACATTGTAATAATCATGGGATTAATAAAAATCCCGAACACGGTTGGTAGTGTTCAAAGGTTACCTTAAGTTTGATTGCATTTATTCGTTTGTCCCCACTTATGATACGGTGAACCGTACCACAAGTAACGGCAAGTTTTTTTGGTGGAGAGCAGGCAAACTCCATGCCTGGCAAGGGTTTTTCATGTTGGGCTAAAACAAGTTAATTTTTGGGAAACCCTTGAAGTTATCGTAGCGTCAAGTGCTAGAATATACTTAGAGCTCGGAAAGGAGACCCAAAATGAACAGATCTGTTGCAATAAATAAATTGTCGGAGCAGATGGGACTGACGAGTCGCACCTTACGGCACTGGGAATCAGAAGGATTGTTCAAGAGTGAAAGGGATACATCCTCTGGATGGAGAGTGTATGGCGAGAATGCACTCCTTTGTATCAGAATTACAGCCATTTTAAGAAAAATGGATATTCCCATAAAGGATATTAAAACTGTGATTGCAAACAAATCCCTATCACAGTTGAGCATGGTTGTTAAAAATAAGATCTCCGAACTACAGTTACAGAAAGCTGAATTATCTCTTTTTCAAGAACAACTAGAACAAGTTCAAAAATTCCTTCAAAAACAAGATGTAGGTTGTTTTTCAAATGTTGATGTAATCCTTACTGAGACGGAGGACTTGTTTATGCGCAGTTTAAGTGAAAGTAGTATGGTCAAAATCATTGCCCTTCCTCCTATGAGAGTAGCCTACAATATAGCCATTGGTGTCTCTCCGGAAGATGAAGCAATGGCACCGGTGCTAGAGTGGATAAAATCCTCGAATTTATTAGGTACAGCACGTTTTTTCGGTGGCAATGTTAAACCGATGCCAAGCCATCTCGGAAAACCTTATGGTTATGGTATGTGTGCGACAATTCCAGACGGAATTACGGTTCCGAAGCATCTGAAAGAAATGGTTCTACCTGGTGGTCTTTATGCAATGCTTGAGAGTAGTGACGATGTTAATTTATCGTGGAAAACTTTAATGAAGGGTTTGTCAAAGGACGGAATTTACCATTCTGATCGATCACGACTATGTTTGGAAGAACACATTCGCAACGAAAAACCAGATGGAAGTGGGAACGAGTATCACTTGATTTTGTTGGAGCCTGTAAAGGCAATTAAAAACTAGGAGTACAAAAAGCTAAGCAAAAAGGCCATCCTTTGCGGGATGGCCTTAAAACTTGCCGTTACAGCCAGCGCGGTGAACCGTATCATAAGTGGGGCGAAATTTGGGCCAAGGCACTGCTTTGTAGGAGACATATGATAACATATTTCTATATGATCCAGGCAAGGGGGTAATACTGTGGGTGATAATTTTAGAGAGGTTTACAGGCAACTACAGACAAGTCAGGACAAGTATATTTAATTCATTTTGGCTGCTTCATTAGCTTCATTAGCTTTCGCTATCAAGCAGTCGCAAGTTTTGCCTCTTGAGATGAGTCAGAGGAATTGCCGCACCTGTAGAATGGAAATCATTCAGATTACATACTCGTCCCGGAAGTGCTTGCATTCAATGAACTGGCACAGGGTGTCTAATTTTCTACATCAGACACCCTGCAGTGTTCACGTAGGATTAGGCCGCGATTATCTAGTATTTACTATGTCTTCTTTCGTAAGTTCTTGGTATAGGGTAAGTTTCTCTTCGGCGAGAGAAATCATGTATTCAATTTCTTGTCGCCTGGATTCCAGTTCCATCAGATGCTTCTCAAGGATTTCAATCCGCTTTTTTAAGGTGGGATTATAATTAGAAGGATTTTCCCCTTGTTGAATTTTATCCATTACACAGCCCTCACGAGTAAATTCCGTAATCTCCTCAAGCGATAAACCCAATTTTTTTAGTTTATTTAGACATTGAATGTAGGAAACCTCGCTTTCTTTGTAGACACGTGCCCCTCCATTACTACGCTTGGGTTCATGTAGTACCCCGATTTTTTCATAATAACGTATCGTATAAGGAGTTAATCCCGTTTTTTCTGACACTTGACTGATTGTAAGCATCCGATTTCTGCCCCTCCTTTTTAATGCTGATATTGAAAAATATTATACAGCTTTCAGTCAACTCAAAGCGAATGTTTACAATTCCCCCTAACTTCACCCTGAAGAATCTCTTGACTTCCAGTTGACTCTAACTTGTAAGTTAACTCTACTAATTGATAAAGGGGTGCAACAATGAACAACGAGTATTTCACCATTCAACAAGCATCGGAAGGTATCTGGGGTGTTATTTCGGTTCCAGGTAGCGGTTCTCTGGGGAATTCAGCAATTATTGATCTTGGGGATTTAACCGTTGTAGTGGATACAACCAACCTGCCACATTCTGGTGCTTTGTTACGTCATACTGCTGAACAATTAACAAACAAACCGGTTAAATATGTAGTGAATACACATTTTCATGGAGATCATGTCAACGGTAATCAGCAATTTATGAAAAGCGAATTTATATCTACCGTTTGGACAAGAGATTTGCTTTCTGATATGGGTGAAGTGAATATTGATCTCATGCAGCAAAACATTCAAAAGATAATAACTAGCCTAAATCAGGTACGTTCAACGCAAAAAGATCCCCACATGCTGACTGAAATCGACTATGATCTTTCCGTACAGCGTGCCCTTTATGATGCCATCCCTTCCCTTTGCAGGGTGATACCCACGATAACTTTTGAGGATAAACTCGTTATTCAAGGAACAAAGCGAACAATCGAAGTTCTATCTTACGGAGGCGGCCATTCTTTAAGTGATGCTGTTGTGTACGTTCCAGAAGAGCAAACTTTGATCGCGGGCGATTTAATAACGACTAAGACCATTCCGGTCATACCATACGGTAATCCATACGCTTGGATACGCATCCTTAAACGCATTCAAAAAGACCTCAAGGTCGATACTGTCATTCCTGGACACGGAGAGGTATCTAATTCAGATCGAATCACGGATGTCATACGCTTTTTGGAGAATACGATCACTTATGTTTCTGGAGCTGTAAAAAGCGGGAAATCAGAGTCTTACTGGCTGGAACAAGGGGTATTAAAAGGCTATGAGGATTGGCATCTGCCCCAGTATTTCAGATGGAACTTTCGCTGGCTCTTTAACAGTATGCTTGTTCAAAACAACAGATGAGACAACAAACAGCACTGTTTGCAAAATAAATATAGAAACGAGGATAAGTATGAAGTATACCTTATAATTTACGCGAAGAGGGCACCCATCGTGTGCCTTTCGATTTCGCTCAATAGATGTTGTCACTTGCGACAAAAAAACTAGGGGGTGTTATTCCTGATGGATATTGACTACAGTGCGATAAGAGATCTTCCTCAAGCAGCGCACCTTTCCGATGAGGACTGGAACCTGTTTGAAGAACGTACACGAACAAAACGAATCCCTAAAGGAGTCACCCTAATTCAGGCGGAACAATTGGTGAAGCATGCTTATTTTTGCACAATGGGCTTATTTCGCCTGTATTATACGCTTCAAGACGGCAGGGAATATAATGTTGCCTTTACGGTGGAAAATGATTTTGCTACTTCTTATGGTGCCATGGTCATGGGGACGCCTTCTTTCTTTACAATCGAGGCTATGGAAGACTCTGCAGTTATCGAAATATCTTATGATATTCTGAAGGAGTTAATGGATAAAAGCCGTGCATGGGAACGTTTTGTGTATAAGAGTGTTGAAAGATTATATATACGAAAGGAAGAAAGAGAGCGGGAATTGCTTTACCTGACCGCGAAGGAAAGATATGACGTGTTTTTGGTCAAGTACCCTGGATTGGGCCATCGGATTCCTCAGTATCACATTGCGTCCTATTTGGGAATTACCCCTGTTTCTCTGAGCCGGATCCTTCATTCGGAAAAAGATTAACCTATGTTAATGCGAAGCCAGCGCTTTGCCGCTAAAATAAAACAAAAATAAGCAAATAAAGGTGGTAAAGAAATGCGGTACATGATGGTTGTGCTGTTGGAGTTTTATCCTTCCTGGCTTGCATTGCCTCGGGAGGAACGGAGAACATATGCCGATTCATTGCAGGAGATTATACAAAAATACGGTCAGCACGTCAAAGTGCGATTCTTTGACGCAGAAGCGCTGCCTGGAAAAGATTATACGGATTTTGTCCTGTGCGAAACGGTAGACTTAAAGCAGTACCACTATATGTGGGAAGAAATCAGAGACTCGCTCCCGTACACCAAAGGGTATATGAAAATCAAAGATGTTGTGATGGGAATAGAAAACGCGTTTCAATCGTATGAGGAAGAAGTACTGAATATGGGCCCCTAAAAACCGAATGCGAAACGTACCAAAACTACTTCATGGGGAAGGTCCTTAATGAAATGATTCCCTAGCCTTGCGAAAGCGCTCCGCCTAATTGTTCGTTAGTCAATGCTTGACCACCAATGCCCCATGCTCCATCGACTGCATGAATAACGTTGATCCAGATTTGCTCTTTTGGTAAATTTCCACCTGACATTTCATGAATGATGTCGGTCGCTTCCATGAAATACCCCTGTTGAATTTCTCGGGTATTAAATGCTGTCGCTGGGGTTTTCCATTCAATAAAAGCGACAGGCGCTTCTTTCGAGCCAGAGAATGTGTGCTCTTGCGAAATGATGTGAATGGAGCCGACAATGTTTGGTGTCATGATCTTGTTGCCGCTAAGCCCGTGCCATTCTAACATCAGGTCACTTAGACGTGAGAACGCTAGTTTCTCGGTTCCTTGGGGTAAAACACCTTCTGTAAGAGTAAGGGTTAGAGGCATGCACATACATCTCCTTTTGGATTATATTATCGGAACTGTTTCGCTATTCGGTTTTCAAGGAACAAAGAGCAGTCCTAGAGGACCCGCATGGCAACGTCCTAATCTCCCAGGACCTTGCGGTCCAAGTACCATTGGCGATGGAGAGCTTAACGGTCGTGTTCGGGATGGGTACGCGTGTGACCCCTCCGCTGTTGCCACCAAACGGATCTGTAGAAAATTTCTCGTTGCTTAATTTTGGAGTGTTCACTCCACTATTTACGAACTCATCATAACGTTGCGATTCTGGATTGTCAACTCCATTTTTGATATACTACAAGTATGGAAAACTTAACTGAAATCAAAAAGCAAGAGCATCGGCTGACAAAAAAGGGAAAAGAGACCCGCTCACGTATTGTAGCCGCTGCGGCCAAACTGATGTTTGAGCGGGGTGTTGCGGGTACAAGTGTGGAAGACGTTCAGCGGGAGGCGAAGGTAAGCGCCTCTCAGCTATATCATTATTTCAAGGAAAAGCGAGAGCTCGTTCTGGCGGTCATTGTGTATCAGACGGAGTGTGTACTGAATGCCCAGGAGCCCTTACTGAGCCATCTGGACAGTATGGAGGCGCTGCAAACTTGGCGGGATGCGATCGTACAAGTTCAGATTGAACGAAAATGTCAGGGGGGGTGTGCCATCGGCTCGCTTGTCAGCGAGCTGGCCGATACGGAACCGGCGGCTCGTACCGAACTCGTGTCCGCATTTGTGCAGTGGGAGCACTCCATTAGACGAGGACTTCGCGCAATGCATGAGCGCGGTGAGATGAGAGCCGACGGTGATCCGGACAGCCTCGCGCTTGCGCTGCTGACCGCCCTTCAGGGCGGACTTCTTCTTACACAGGTCCGCAGGGAGACGAGCCCGCTCGAAGCGGGATTGGACGCCATGATCGCGCACATCCGCTCGTTCATGGTCTGAAGTGCTGCACCTTAGGGATGTAATCACATTCCAAGGTAGGACTATTGCGGAGGTTAGACAAGCATTTCAGGATTCAGTTGAAAATCCCGATAAGATCCGCCATAGTGTTGGAACCCGAACCATTCGATTCGTGAGGAAGCCCTGGAAATTCTAAAACGCTACTGACATAACGTTGTCAGTAGCGTTTTTTTATAATTGAACATGTAAATGTAAGAGAGATAGATAATTAAAAAATTAGGAAGGATGATATCTGGTGAACTTCGCTTCTGTACGCATCATTACGGACGACGTGGACCGTCTCGTCGAGTTCTATGAGCACGTTATGGGGGTTTCGGCGGAGCGACCCGCGCCTGTATTTGCCGAACTCGTTGTGCCATCATGCACCCTTGCCATCGGCCACTCCCAAACGGCGCAGTTATTCGGCGCCGGTTCCGTAGTGGGGGCTAATAATCGTACTGTCATTATTGAGTTCCGTGTCGTCGATGTCGAGGCCGAATATGTACGCTTGAAGCCATTTGTCGATAATTGGGTAAAGGAACCGACCACGATGCCGTGGGGGAACCGTTCTATGCTGTTCCGCGATCCCGACGGCAACCTTATTAACCTCTTCGAGCCGGTGACCGAGGATGCGATTAAACGGTTTAGAGGTAGAATGTGAGAAGAATGTTTCTTTATTGAATTTATATAAGATAACAGAATCGCTTGAAGTTAATTTAGTCCAGTTGTTTAAGAATTATTATGAGGCAAAGCCCTATAGGGCCCATGAAGTCGTAAAAAGCAAAACGCACAAGCCATTGGCTTGTGCGTTTTGCTGTAGCGTATGTGTAGCACTTATTTTATGATTAATGGCAATAATCAGAGGCGGGAAACCTGGATCGGCGAGGCAATTAAATATCTTTGTATTACAGCTAAATGAATTACTAAAATTGAGGTGCACAATGAACATGGTGAAAAGAGTAATCATCGTTGATGATGATATAGAATTATGTACGGTATTGAAAAAATGCCTTGAAAGTGAGGGTTATTCCGTAGACGTGGCTCATTCCGGGCTCGCAGGAATAAACATGGTGAGAAATAATCACTATGAGCTGGTTGTGTTAGATGTGATGTTACCGGAAGTAGGCGGCTTAGAGGTTCTAGCTGAACTGCGCAGAACCTGTAATATGCCGGTTCTTATGCTATCAGCGAAAGATCAAGAAATGGACAAGGTATTAGGTCTGAAAGCAGGTGCAGACGATTATCTTACCAAGCCATTCAGTCTTTCTGAATTGAATGCCCGTGTGAACAGTTTGATTCGAAGGTTTACAGTATTCGGGGGTCGAGTAGACGATAAGGAAAGTAACCACGTTCTTACTTTTGGGAAGTTAACAATAGATCGTGAAAGACATCTAGTTTCTAAGAATGAAACGGAAATATTATTAACTGCAAAAGAGTTCGAACTGCTGAACTTTTTGGCCAGCCATCCTGAACAAGTATTTAGTAAAAGACAAATTTATCAGAACGTTTGGAACGAGGAATATGTGTATGACGATAACAATATCATGGCGCTAATCCGCCGTACACGTAAGAAAGTCGAAGATAATCCGGACAATCCTCAGTATATTCAAACGGTTTGGGGCGTGGGATACCGCTTCCACTACGAGGCAGCTTATGACGAATAATTTATTACTTATCTTTTTCATTGTTGTATTGCTTGTTTCAGTGGGATTAATAGTTCGCCAATGGCAAACTCGTAAACGTATTAAAGAAATGGAATCTATACTGGAAAAAGTATTGGAGGGCAATAATAAATTACATTTATTTACCATGCCCGGAAAAGAAACGGCGAACTTATCCTTGCAAATTAATCAACTCATGGAATCCTATCAAAAGGAACGTATTCTAGTGAACCGGGAACAACAGGCGAGAAAACAACTACTGGCAAACCTTTCACATGATGTTCGCACTCCTTTGGCTTCTGTTATTGGTTATTTGGAAGCCGTTACTGGGAAACTGGTTCATGGTAATGAGCGGGAGCTCTATCTGCAAACCGCGCTGCAAAAATCATACGACTTAAAACGCCGCGTTGACCAGTTGTTTGAGCTCGTGCGGCTTGATGCCAATGAAATTCAACTGAAAGAGAAAAAACTAGATATTTGTGAACTGGTTCGCGGTGTTGTTATCGATTTCGTCCCCCTGCTTGAAAAAAGCCATTTCGATGTGGAAACGCAAATTCCTCATGAAGAATACTTTGTAAAGGTAGATCCATCCGCTCTTAATCGTGTGATCCAAAACTTAATTCGCAATGTGCTTATTCATGGGAAATCAGGTTGTTATTTAGGAATCCACGTCTATGTAGAGAATAAGCATGTTTTTGTAGAAGTCATCGATCATGGAAACGGTATAGCTGCACAAGATATGGAGTTCATTTTTGATCGATTGTATCAAGGTGATGCGGCTAGAACAGAACATGGTGGGCTTGGTCTTGCGATTGCTTACGAACTTATGAAGAAGATGGGTGGTAACATTAATGTAAGTAGCCTGCCATCTTCACAAACGGTGTTTAAGCTGCAATTGCCATTAGCAAGATAAGAGGAGGGAATGCCAAGAGCATTTCCTCCTTTTTGTATGACTATCAGAAAAAAATCAGAATTATATCAGTGGCGTATAGAATTTACTCCTTACAATGAAATCATGAAGCACAAATGTTAGGAGTGGAATGCTGTGGGATTATTTCTGAAATTTGTTATGACATCAGCGATGGAGAAGAAGGGGAAGTTTATCATGCTTCTATTTGCTATCCTGATGAGTGCTACTTTGTTCATTGCAAGCTTGGGAGTCACAGACGTTATGATGAATAACTACATCGAGTCCTATACTCAGGTGATGGAGAACAAAGAGATTTCAATTAAAAGCAAAGACCCAAGCGTTGGAATTCAATTAGATGAGGTGAATTTGAAAGGGGTACAAGATATCGTTCCCCAATTAGAATTGAAGGGGATTTACCGCCATGACTTGGATAACAGTACAGTGACAGTCCTCGGCAGGAACACACAAGATATCATCACTAAAAACATTAATGAAAAAAGAGCACTGGACCATTTTCATGGTGCAACATGCATTATTTCACAGAAAGTGAGTCAGGATCTTCATTTGAAAGTGAATGATACCTTACAGCTTAATGTGAATCATCAGGACATAACCGTTCAAGTAGCGGGACTGTTCCTGAATGAGGGGATCTTTTTTGGAGATACCAACGAAGCGTTCCAAATGATTGTACCGTACGATTTTCTGGCTGGGCAATCGAATATGCCGGGAATGTACAACAACATTATCGCTACAGGAACAGGACCATCTACTCAAGCGTCCATTGATGAGTTTAATAGTGCCAATGAAAACTATGTTGCAAGAACAAGTTTTACGGATCAACAAGGAATGCTGAATGCAATTAAAGAAGGAAGAATCATCTGTTTTGCCCTGTTAGCCGTCGTAATGTTGCTCAGTGCGGTGATTATCTCCAGTTCTTTCAGACTCATTATTGCAGAAAGAATGCCTGTGATTGGCACTTTTTTTAGTCAAGGGGCTACGAAACCTAACATTATTAACGTTCTACTATTGGAAAGCATCCTTTTTGGCGCAATTGGCGGTGTTCTATCATTTTTAGCTGGTAGTGGAATCACCTATGGAGCAGCTTACTTTCTGTCCCCGCATAGAGAGTATGGGATATTCAAATGGCCCACAATCCCCATCTATTACTTTGTATTGGCAGTTCTGTTTGGAATCTTGTTGTCTGTGATTTCATCGATCCTCCCCATTCTGCAAATCAATAAACTATCCATCAAGGATGTCATATTGGGAGCAGCTGTAGAGAACAGAGCAGGCAATAATACAAGAAAGCTATTAGGCAGTGGCTTTCTTGTCATTTCTCTCTTATTGTTTCTTGTGCAAATAGACGGGATCGTAAGCATTCAGTGTATTCTGCTCATTGCGGGGATTTTATTAGTTCTCCCGAATCTGATTCATGTGGTAACAGCTAAGCTATATGGGATACTCAAGGACAAAGTACCTGTATTGGCTCTAGCCCTTAATAATATCCGGACTTCGAAAGAACTGTTAGGCAACATTACCTTAATGCTGATCGCAGCATTATCGGTAATTACGATCACATCCGTTGGTGATAGTATTCGAACAGTTATGACAGATGGTTTTAACAGAAATAACTTTCAGATACAGATTACGGTTCCGTCAGAAGCTGGCAATATTACGGACACTCTAATGAAAAATGAGCTGAACCGCAGTGATATAGAACAAGATACGCTTCAGAAGCTAAAAGTATTTGGAGGCCAGCGTAACGGAACAGCTTTTCAGATTGCGGGAATAGATAAAGATAAGTATTTAAGCTATGACGGGTATATTGACTGGACAAAGCCTAAGAACCTAAACATATATGAGGAATTCAAGAATGCCAAGGTACCTTCGGTCATTGTCTCAGAAAGTATGGCTAAAGCCCTCGGTATACAAGCTGGAGATAAGCTGCCACTAACGGTTAATCAAACTGAAAAGGAATTGTATGTTACAGGACTTGTAGATATGAAGATGCTGTACGGGGGCTATGTTGTATTAGTAGATAATGATGTGTTACAGCAACAATTTAATTATGTTGGTACGAATATGATTAATGCTAAGGCAACGGGAAACGATGTGAAATTAAGAGATAGCCTGCGGAAACAACTGGGAAATTATAACGTAAAGGTAGTGACGTATGAGGAACTAGAAAGAGCCAATATTGCTGAAAACGAAAAGACCATTGCGGCATTTAGCCTGTTCTCATTGATGGCCTTGGTCATTGCGTCGTTCGGTGTATTAAACAACACCAAAATCAGTTATTTAAACTCAAAGAAGAACATCGCTCTGTTGCACGCAATCGGGTTAAGCAGACAACAGAAGAATAGGTTATTGCTGTTCCAGTCTATTTTTGTGGTGCTTTGGGTGATGCTCCTGCTTATCCCTTGTTCCTATGCGATGATATTTCTGACAAAAGACTTACTGAGCCTCATCGGAATGCTATATGATATCAGGCTAAATCTAATATATGTTCCGTTAGTATTAGGATTCTTGCTAGTTTTAATTGTCCTTTCCACACTTCCAGTCCTCTTAAATGGCAAGAGATTTTCAATAATTAATGAAATGAAATACGAATAGAAGGATAGGTGAGTGTGGTGAACAACAGCATCGAAATCATAAATTTAAATAAATCATTCTATATGGGCAAGGAAGAGGTACAAGTATTAAATGATCTGAGCTTTTCGGTAGAAAAGGGTAGTTTTCTCTCCATCATGGGACCTTCAGGCTGTGGGAAATCTACATTGCTATATTTGCTTGGCGGCCTGGATGACCCAACTTCTGGACAGATTATAATCAATGGAAAAGACATAGGTAAATTAAAGGAAGATGAAAAAGCAAAGATGAAACGCAGGGACGTAGGCTTTGTATTTCAATTTCATAACTTGGTGCCTAATCTGTCGGTTGAGGATAATATCCTCCTGCCCATTATATTAGATGGTAGGAGTGTAAAGGATTATCGTATAGAATTGAAGGGAATTCTTGATTTGATAAAACTGTCTCATAAGAGAACAGCAACGCCCAGAGAATTATCAGGTGGGCAGCAACAAAGAATTGCCGTCGCAAGAGCCTTGCTGTTTCAACCGGAGATTATTCTTGCTGATGAACCTATAGGTAATCTGGATTCCCACAATGGTGCTACTATTATGGAGCTGTTTCAGAGTATTAATAGGGAGTTCGGAAAAACGATTATTCAGGTTACCCATTCAGAAGCATCTACGCTATATGGCGACTCTGTTATTCATTTAAAAGATGGCGTAATTGAGTCGCAGGAAACCCTACGACCCTGCGGGAGAGGAGTGATTACTACTTTATGATGGTGTTAGAAACCAATGGATTGACCAAAAAATATAATGACCAGCTTGTAGTAAATAATCTCAATATGCATGTGCGGCAAGGGGAGATTTATGCTTTACTTGGCCGTAATGGTGCCGGAAAGACGACAACTTTAAAGATGGTGATGGGTTTGGTAAAACAAACCCGTGGGGAGATTACCGTTTTCGGTGAAAAACTGACTACGTCCAATACAGGAGGATATAGAAGGATCGGGGCACTTATTGAAGCCCCGGCCTTTTATGAAAACTTAACGGCTATAGAAAATTTGAACTTGATTGCTTCTTTGCGGGGTATCCATAACAAAAACGCAGTGAACAACACATTGGAATTAGTAGGATTGGAGAAAGATACAAACAAGAAATCAGGAAAATTCTCTTTGGGCATGAAGCAACGCCTTGGAATTGCATTGGCCTTAATGCATGATCCTGAATTTATTATTTTGGACGAACCAACGAATAGCCTTGACCCGGCAGGTATTCAGCAAATGCGTTCACTCATTCTCAGGCTAAGTAAAGAAGCAGGAACGTCCATACTCATTTCTAGTCATATTCTAAGTGAGGTGGAACAGCTTGCCGATACCATAGGAATTATTCATCAAGGCTGCCTAGTTGAAGAAGTCCCCATGAATGAAATAAGACGGCGTAATCGCCATTTTATAAAAATGGTAGTATCCAACACAGCCTTAGCCGTACCCATTTTAGAGAAGCAGTTAGGGATTACCGATTTCGATGTTGAAAGCGACTATATTCTAAAAATTTATGAAATAGAAAGAAACATGGAGGACGTAAACAGGTATTTTCATGATGCCCATATTGGTGTTAGCGAAATCAGCATGAACAAAGGGAATTTGGAAGAATACTTTATGAAAATAACAGGGGGGTGAACTAATATTGTTTAGATTCATTCGAGCTGAGTTTATGAAACTCAAAGGCTCCAGTATAATCTGGGTTTGCCTTGCTGCTTGTTGTCTTCTTCCGTTAATCGGTTTTGTTGTAAATCTAGAGGCATCTACTCAAACCACATGGGTCTCCTACTCCGCTCAAAATTTATGGTTGGCAATATTACTGTTGTGGCCATGCGTATTTGGACTTATTGGTACTTATATCTTCACAAGGGAATCCATAGAGAATACATACCGGAACCTGTTTATCATCCCTGTTGGTCGTGTACGATTAGCCCTAGCAAAATTAGCTACACTACTTCTAATTATTTTAGCGATGGCCTCTCTATCCTATATGCTTAACTTTCTTGGCTTATTTATTGGAATCCCTTTTGAAACGGCTCCATTCTGGGATGGACTGATAACCTATTTAAAGTCTGGCTTACTTATGTTCTTTAGCCTTTTACCCGTTCTATCGGTCGCGGTAATTTGCCGTAAAGGTTATCTTATCGCTATTTGTGCAACGATGATATACACAGTGTTATCTTTTGTTGGAGTCTGGTCATCTATGCTATCCTCTATCTTACCTATCGTTACAATTCTGAGGGTCGTCCAGGTTACATCCATTAAGATTGAATATGCATTTCCCATGAGTGTTTCATATTCTTGTATGGCGGCTATTAGCGTTGTTTCCGTGGTCAGTATTTTATGGGTACTAAAAAAACAGGATTTATAGGTTGTTATCTTTATCAGGCGAATGCGCAGCAGGCATGTGTTCGACGATGATACAAACGGCGACTTCGGGGTTTTGGGCGATCTGCTGCATCTTGCCTGAGGTCGTGTAATTTATTGCAGAACGATCATTTCAAATTCCCCCCTTTTTCAAGAAAAATGATGAGCGATATTAGTTAAATACTCTGTTTCATCCGTATTTTCTTTCATATGAATGAGCATCTTGGCATCTTCTCCAACTACATATCGGAATTGACTTGTACCGTCTGTGGCCGCTTGGTATATGGTTTCGGCAACAATTTCTGGAGGCGAAGCGTATGCCGGGTGTTTTTCCATCTCAGCCAATTTACCCCGAAACGCAGTAGTAAATGGCATATAGTCTGTTAGAGCATCATCAAAAAAGAATTCCATTGATCTTCCACCAAAGTCCGTATTAATAGCACCTGGTTCAATCAATTTTACTTTGATGTTTTGTGATGCTAATTCATAAGATACGGACTCAGAAAAACCCTCCACTGCAAATTTGGATGAATGATACAGAGACATCGTAGGAAAGGTTACTTTCCCTCCCATAGAAGAGATATTGATCAGCAAACCTTCTTGATTCGATCTAAAATGTGGTAGCATGGCTGTAGTCATACTGATAAGACCAAAAACGTTCACTTCAAACTGTCTTCTAATCTGCTCATCCGTAGCTGCTTCAATAAGACCCATTGTTCCATATCCGGCATTATTGAGAAGAACATCAATTTTACCAAACCGCTGAGTCGCTTCCGCTAACGCAGATTGAATCGTATCTTTTTTCTCGACATCAAGCCTTAGCACTAACACATTATCTAGTGAATTGAACTCAGTTTCTTGTTCAGGTGAGCGCATCGTGGCTACAACGTTCCATCCTCTTTCGGCAAAATGTTTTACTGTAGCTCTCCCAATGCCCGATGAAGCACCCGTGATAAAAATTGTTTTCATAAAAATTCCTCCTAAAGTTTTGGATTCACTACATTCAGTTCTACTCTTGCACTAACTTCTCCAGGCTTACCAATCCCTCGGCAATGGTCGTAAGTTTAGCCTTATATTCTTCTATCCCAATTTGAATGCAGATGATCTGCGCTGGATGCATTTCATCTTTATGAAGCGAATATTGCTCTAATAATTGATCTAATTTTGTGTGTGATTCCTCTTGGACTTGCTTCAACCAAATAATCACCTTGTCATACCCGACGAATTCACCAAAATATAGCCTCATCATAAAGTCAGATTTCCTGATGCTGTCTGCTACTAGCGGAGCCAGTAAATAGGCTTTAAAACGTTCTCTGCCTTTAGGCGTTATATATATAAGATTTTTGTTAGGCTTACCATCCTGGAGCACATTTTCCTTAGTGATCAACCCCTCCTTTTCCATTCGGGCAAGTGTGGGATAGATCGTTCCATAACTAGAACTATAGAAATTAGAGAATACATTTTCTAATAACTGTTTTATTTGGTATCCAGTCAACGCTTCTTTCATAAGCGTCCCTAAAATAACATCCTGACTGTTCAAAATTGGACCTCCTTGTAGTTTGGGGGAATTTGTATACCGCGATCAAAATATATCACAGTGTTATATATCGAGTCAATACATACTGGTTCAATATATAAAACATTCTTTCCCACTGAATAATACAATCATTGAAGGATTTTCCTGTGATTTCTTGAAAGATAGGAGTACCTGAAATCGATGTACGGCGCTATTGGAAATGGAGAAGTGGGCACACGGATGTGGTGTGCTAGGCTTCGCGGGCGATCATCCGTTTGGGAATCATTTGCGAAAAGGGGAAATTGAACTGATGTCAAAGATTCGGTTAGGCAGTACCCGATTAACTGGAGCGGATGGCATTCGTGCGATCGCTTGCCTGTCCGTCATCCTGCATCATTTGTCACAACGGCTGATGATGCCCGCACAAAAGCCCTGGTTTCAGGATGTGCAATCGGTTTTCTTGCTAGGGAACAGCGGGGTTAGCTTGTTTTTCTTGTTAAGCGGATTTTTGCTGTCATCCCCCTTTTGGAGCGCTTACTTAGAGAATGAGCCGTATCCTAGTATCCGGACGTATGCATTGCGCCGTGCTGCAAGAATTATGCCCGGCTTCTATGTATCATTCATGGTTTGTCTGTTGCTTGTGTGGAGGCTGGACATTCCTACGGAGTTCATGTGGCGGCGAATCCTAACGGGGGTCACGTTCACGACGGGTTTCCACTATACAACGTTTTTCCCGTCCGACTTGAATGGGCCACTCTGGTCGATCAGCTTCGAGGTGTTTTGCTACGTGCTTATGCCTTTGTTAATGGCGATATTGTTTGTGCTCAGCAAGCGGCGTTCGTTTGGAAAAGCGATCTTATTCTGGGTCATCGCGTTTGGATTGGTGCTTGCCGTAAACGCTCTCATCCATCAGTGGTTTACGCCAAGCGAGCAGGACCGGGGCTGGGATTATGGCCTAATTGGTGGTGCGAAATTCTGGATGCCGAATTACAATCCCGTCGGATTCTTCGGCCACTTCTCGATCGGCATCCTGGCCGCAGGCGTAACGACCGCGATCATGCAGCGCGGCACTGCAGTAGAACGGCTCCGTAAGCTCGGGGTGTTCGACGCCGTTGGAGCAGCCGCTGTGGGGCTTGCCAGTTTGCTGATCTGGCGTATGCGCCACCAGGGCGAATTTGACTTCAGCCTCCAGCAGCAGCCATACTACTTCCCGGCTTATGCCATTTTGTTCGGAATCGTACTGCTGTCGGCACCGTTCAGCGTGATCGTAGGCCGCTTGCTTGATAACCGCTTTTTCCGGTTTACCGCAAAAATTTCGTTCGGTCTGTATATTTGGCACTATTTGTTCATTACGTTAATCGAAAAGTACGGCATCCAGGATTACCACTATTCCGGGATTAGGGACGTCTGGCGATGGCTCGGCATCAGTATATCCGTCGTCGCAATCTCGTATGCGGCGGCCACGATATCATATTATGTCATAGAGCAGCCGTTCATCAATTGGTCAAAGGGCAAGCCGTTCTTTCGGCACAAGCGGGCGGATACACACTCCTTTTATTTATGAAAAAGCCGAATGAGGGATGAGATTTCTTCTAAGGTTTCCTTTTGACCATTTTTGATCCACATCACCCAAATTTCAAACACACCGGCACTCATGAAGTCAATCCAATAGCTCCGTTTCGCACCTGTCCAGTCCGGGAAGGGAATGATCTCATCATAGAACTGGGCAATATGGTGCTTAAAGATTTGATACAGCAGCTCTTTGTAATCATTATCAATGGCTGTGTGGAAATCATTGGATAGGGCATGGAAAAAATTCGTCAAATCTGTTACTTTCTGCTCATGGCTGGTCTGAAAGGCAATTTTATTAAAGATATCTGCATATTTAGGTTCATAGTACTCTTCTAATACTTGTTCAAGACTTTCGTAATTCCTATAAAATGCCATTCGGCTGACGCCGGCTTTCTTGACGACTTCTGAAATGGTTAGTTTGGATAATGGCTTTGTCTGTAAAAGCTCCAGTAATGCAATAGTAATCCATTCTTTTGTGTCCCTTTTTATATTTTGGGCGTGCTCCGTTGCTGCCATAACACTTCCTCCATTCTGTCACAGATGTTTGTTGTCCACTTGTTTTAGATCCTGTTCGGTCCTAAAATAGTGTACATCCGTTACAGTTGTAACGTCAATGGAGAGGAGCGCTCGAGATGCCACAAAATAACAATCCCTTGGTGCTTGTGACCGGAGGTTCGGGATTCATAGCTGTTCATATCATTTTGAAATTACTAATGCAAGAATATCGTGTGCGGACAACACTTCGTACCATGGGCAGACAAGATGAAGTAAAAGCCATGCTAAGGTCAGGCGGGGTGACTAATTTTGCAGGTTTGTCATTTATTCAAGCGGATTTATCCTCCGATATGAACTGGGCTGAGGCAGTGAAAGGCGCGGAATATGTCATCCACGTGGCTTCTCCGACACCCAATATAATTTATAAAAATGAAAATGAAATGATTGGGCCCGCACGTGAAGGTGTTCTGCGAGTGTTGCGGGCGTCACGTGATGCAGGGGTTAAACGTGTAGTGCTAACTTCTGCCTTCGGGGCGATTGGTGTGGGACATAAGCATCATAAAGGGCCTTATACCGAAAAAGATTGGTCCAATACAGACGCAAACATTCATCCCTATCAAAAATCGAAAACACTCGCAGAAAGGGCGGCTTGGGACTTTATCCGTCAAGAAGGAAATGGATTAGAACTGGCAACGGTAAATCCCGTTGGTGTAATGGGGCCCATTCTAGGCAATGATTATTCTCATTCCAATGAGACCGTTCGCCAAATGATAGAAGGCAAGCTAAAGTCTGTCCCTAAAATTTATTCGGATTATGTAGATGTCCGGGATGTTGCGGAGTTGCATATATTGGCTATGGTTCGCCCCGAAGCAAGCGGGGAGCGTTTTATAGCTTCCAGTGCGGAGAATCTGTCGATGCTCGATATTGCAAAGATCCTGAAGAAGCATTTAGGGGAAGATGCGAGAAACATACCCATCAGCGAGCTTCCAAATATCGCGGTACGTATTGTGGCGGTGTTTAACCCTAAATTGAGAATGATTGCAAAACTCCTGGGAGAAGATATGTCCACTAGTAATCAAAAAGCCATACAATTACTTGGCTGGGCACCGCGTCCGGCTGAAGAAGCCATTATAGCAACGGGTAGGAGCATGGTGAAAATCATCAAAGGGCAGATGAAGTAATCGAGAGCACAAAAAGAAGCTTGGCTTTAGGTCAATTTAATTATACTGAAAGTTTACCTAGAATTCGCATGGTGCGGCAGGTAAAATATGTTAAACAGTTTTTTTACTGGAGGAGATATTATAAATTATAACGAGGTTGTTGAAATCAGTGATGCATATTTACTTCCATTTGTATCAGAGTTGTACGGATTGGAAGACTACGAAATGAAGCCGGTTAAGGAACATAAGAGAGGGCGTAATGTCGTTTATACCTGTGTGAAGGAAGGCACTGATGCAAAAATACTCAGAATCTCCTTCATAAATGACAGAAGCCGTGAAGATTTTCTAGGTGAACTTGAGTATGTCAGGTATTTATTCGAGCATGGCGGCAGTGTCTCGAATGTAGTCAGTTCCCAGAAGGGGAATCTGCTGGAAGAGATAACTCATAATCATCACACCTTTTTTGTCTGCCTGTTTGAAAAGGCTAAAGGAAAAATGCTTGTGGAAAACCATTATCGGTATCGGGAAGGCGTTCCTCTTTCTGAATACTATTATAACTGCGGTAAAGTTCTGGGGAAGCTGCACGAATTGTCAAAAGGGTATGTTCCAGTCCATCCCCGGTACAGTTTTTTTGATAAATACAATGCCGAATATATCGATAAACTGATTCCCAACTCGTTATCTTTGCTTAAGGAGAAGTTGTTAGGGCTCCTTAAAACCTTGGAAGGGTTGGACAGGAACCCTGAGTCGTTCGGTATGATTCATTTTGATTATAACGATGGGAATTATTTTATTGATTTTGATACCGGGCAAATAACCGTTTATGATTTCGATAATTCTTGTTTCGGTTGGTATATGTTTGACTTGGCCAGTATCTGGGGTAACGGAATGGGCTGGATACAATCTGAACCAGACACCGGTAAACGCAAAAAATTTATGGAGGATTATTTTGAAAGAGTCCTCGCGGGATACAGATCCGAAACCAGGCTTGATCATTCGACGTTGAATAGTTTGCCCTTGCTTATTCAAGCAAACCTCATGGAGGGTATTATAGATGCATTCGAGGTCATGCGAAACAACGGCGAAGAGCCGGAGTGTGATGAGGAGCTGTCCTATAATATAAAATGCCTGGAAGACGATATCCCATATTTCGGTTTTTTCCATGAAGTTTATTCGTGTGAAGAACCCTTTGAGTATGAGAAACGAAATATGTAGTCTTTTTGTAGCATCCTTCGTATTACAAGTAGAGGCAAGTTTTTTGTAGAAAAGCTCACGGGAGCCTGTATTTACATCATACCGATCATAGGAGCAGGGTACGTTACTCTCCAGTCGGGATGATATGTAGATATTTTTCCTGTGGGCTTGTTTATGTTACAAATGACACTTGAAGGGACTTTACTGTCCCCGGTGGGTCTTAGGTATGGTCGAAACAAGCGCCAGACTGGGACTATGCGACGATTATTTATAGATTAGCGGATAAAATGTTTTCATGGCGGGAGCTGCTGGGTAATAGAGATAATTAGAACTTTCGAATTGGCTGAATCTGGATGGGGAGCCACGGAAATGGGGGGAGATCATGGCGGCACAGACAGTGTCAGGCATCAGCCCGGTACAGGCCATTGCAGCTTATGGTGACACACAAAGCGATGTCAGTTCCATGGAGAAACAGCGGAACCGGTTACTGATGGAACTGGACAAGGTGAATGAAGCGCAGGGCGGAGAGATGCAGACGCCTTATCGCCGGGAGCAGCTGCAGCGGCAAATTCGACTGCTGGAGGCCCAGCTGGTGCAGAAAAGCGGAAGCAGCACCTCGGTCCATTTTGTACCGGCTCCTCCGCTTCAAGACCATCTCCCGGTCTGGCAAACGGAACGAATGGGAGGACTTAAGGGCATCGTACTAACCGATCCACGGACGGCGACGGTCAACGCAGAGGGCCATTTCAATGCGTTGATTTAGACAAGAAGGCAAAGGTGCGAAAAGTATCCGGTGATGCACCGGCTTTTTGCACCTTCTTTTTTTAAAGAGAGAACTCCGGAATTGGCTGATTTGGGTGAATATAATTTCTACTGTACCAAATAGTCTAATTCCGGCTGTAATTTGTTCCGCAGAACATACAGCATGAAGGCACCGACAAGGAATGCGGCGGCATCCGCAATGACAAGCGACCAGACCACCCCGTGGAAGCCGTTCATTTCATTGGCGATATAAAGCACAGGAATCAGTGTAACGCCTTGAATGATCGACATAATAAATGCGGCCGTTCCTTGCGCTGTTGCCTGGAAGACCCCGGTGAACAGAGTGGTCATTCCTGTAATGAACAAGGATAAGAACGTCACATGCAGAATGTAGCTGCCCATTTCAATTAAATGCGGGTCATTTGTAAATAGCCCAATTAAATGGTCGGCAACGAAGTAGACGATGATACCGAATACGGCTGCTAACCCCACAATCGCTTTGATCGTAAATCCAATGGTATTTTTCATGCGCAATTTATCCGCTGTAAAAGAGAAGGCAATGAGCGGTACGACCCCCTCGCATAAGCCCATCAGAATAAACTCAGGAAATTGCAATAAACGTGATGAAATTCCGTAAGCCGCGATGGCTGCATCCCCGTATTCGACAAGAAAATGGTTGAAGATCAGCGACATTGCCCCCAAAAAGATGCTCATAATAAAGACGGGAACCCCGATTTTGAATACATTGCCCAGAATGTCTTTGGTAGCCTTAAACCATTTTACGGAGATCGTTAAAAATTGGCTTTTATTTCTCATATAGAGGGCAAAGTATACACTCGCAACTATGTTGGAAACGACCGTAGCTGACGCAACGCCGATCACGTCCCAATGGAACACGAAAATGACGAGCGCATCGAGAATGATATTTACAACAACACTTAGAATCATCCCGGTCATCGATGTGATGGCTGCACCCTCCGAACGCACGATATTCTCCAGCGTGAAGAATAATACAACGAATGGTGAACCTATAAGCATAATAGTGACATAGTCTTTCGTAAATCCGAAGGAGTCAGGTGTTGCCCCCAGGCCATGAACGATGAGATTGATGAGCGGGAGGCCCACGGCCATCGCGATAAGACCGAGAACTAAGCTGCTGTAAAAAGCGAATGAAGACACATGCTTTACGTCATCGTACTTTTTCTCACCTAGCATCCGGGAGATGTAGGTACCGCTGCCCATGCCAATCAAGTTGCCTAGCGCCATAATGATTGCGAATAGCGGCAAGGTTAGCGCGAGAGCGGTTAACATAGCAGTATTATGCAGTGTGCCAAGGAAATAGGCATTCAAGAGGGAGTATATAACATTCATTGATGTGCCTAGCATCATCGGTACAGCGAAGTGAGCTACGGCCTTTGCGACCGGTGCTTTCTCAAAGTAATAGAGGTTTTCTGAATCCATGTTGGATCACCACTTTCTTTTATTTTTACAGTCTAACGGTGTTAGATTGAACCTTACAGTGTTAGATGATATCATGAAGCTATAGACCTGTAAAGCATAAACTTACACTGTTAGATAAAAGGGCGGATATTGATGAAAAAGAAGCAGCCTCAAATTTCGGAGGACAGGATTCTGGAAGTCTCGTGGGAGCTTCTTGGGGAGGAGGACATCGAGAAATTCAGCATGAGACGACTGGCCGACAGGCTGGGAATTCAGGCTCCTTCCCTGTACTGGTACTTCAAGAGCAAACAGAATCTTTACCAGCGCCTGGCCAATCAGGTATCGAAGGTGATCCTGGAGGAATTCGATTCCGAGGGGGATTGGAAGGAGCAATTGACAGGGCTTGCAGTAACCGTAAGGAACGTGCTTAGCCGATATCCCTGCTCTACGCAGCTCATGATGATGACGCTGCCCCACGAACCGGACATCATCCGGTTCACCAACCGTATGCTGCTCTGCGTGGAATCGACACCGCTTGACCAAGCGCAGAAAATGCAGGTGGTTACTACACTTGTGAACTATGTCTTCTACTTCGTTCTAGACAACTATCAGCATGAGCGCAATGTCACCGCGATCCTTAAAGACCAGGGGGCGCCTCCGGGTGAGGAGCTGATCCGGCTCATGGATTCCATGGGGGAGGCGGATGCAGGACTGTTCCGGAGGATGTTTACGAACGGGCTGTTCGAGATAATGGGGACCGACGGGGCGTTTGAGTTCGGCCTGAAGCTGATTCTGCTCGGGATTGAGCAGGTGATCAAGGAGCAGGAGAAGTAGAATGTCATCTGGAGAGTTCGACATCATAACAGATTGCCAAAAAACTTCATAATTCTGCTACGTTCTCTACGCAGTTTCGCTGTTCGGGGCGGAGGGATTTGGAAAGGTTGGTTTTAAATGCTGTTGATGAATGAGGAGCAAATAGTCAACGAAATCGCGGTCTGGCTGAAAAAGCATTTTTCGGCTGAGATGTTGTCCGCCGAGCGTGTTAGGCGTGGGCTATTGAACGAGAAGTGGATTGTTGAGACGAACAAGGGGTGGCTGTTCGCCAAAAGCTATCACCCTGAGCGGTTTAAGATGGGTGATCCGGAATTTCGCGTCAAGATTGAAAATGCACTGCAACTGCAACTTCTTTTTTATCAGTCGGGTGGACCGTGTCCTGAGCCGCTGACACTGGAAGGGAGCTGCATGCACATCCTGCCATGCGGAAGGTACATGACCGTCATGACGTGCTGTCCGGGCGCTATGGTGCCTGCTGGCATGATCGGTGAGCATAGGATGCACGCACTCGGACGGGCTGCCGCGGATATGCATACCGTCTGGGATTCCGCGGCGGCGTTGGGGCTGGGAGCAGCAGCGCCACCGGAGGAACCAGTTTGGCGGTTGTCTCGCGAGGAGATGGAGCGCACCTGGGAGGTGAGTTGGGATGCGGCGCGTGACTCGTCTGAGCGTGTCCGGAATGCGTTGCAACTACAGAAGGCGGTTGCTGATTCTCTTGGAGATGATGACTTTACGCCTCTGACTGCGGGCTGGGCCCACCTCGATCTGTGGGCAGACAATCTGCTTTTCGAAGGAGACGCTCTGGCAGCCATCGTTGACTTCGACCGGGCACGCTACTCGTTTCCAGCGCTGGACCTCGGGCGGGCTGTCCTTTCTGGCACGCTCAGCGAGCGCGGATTCTGCAAGGATGCAGTGGCCGCTTTCACTGAAGGCTACCGTAGTGTGCGGCGGCTACCGCCGGGCTCGCTTTTGAGGGCAATCAAGTATGTCTGGTGTATCGAATCGCTTTGGTGGATGCAGCCATCGCTCGAATCGTCCAGCGCGGTACCTGTCCGTTTTGCCGAAGAAATGATTCACATTGCGGAGCGGTGGGAGCAACTCGACGCTCTTCTTGGGGACATTTAGCTGGATGTATATACAATAGATTTCAAAGCCTCTGGAATACCTTCCTCCAGATCCTTTAGCAGGTAAAGTTGGTTCCATGGTATATTGAATGTACAAAGAAACCTCTCCTTTTGTAATGGTTGGTCGCACTTCCATTTACCAAAGGAAAGGTTTCTTTTTTGCGTTTCTTTAAAGACGGTAGATCCATATCCCCCTTAACTCCAAAACCAAGGGGCGTTATCCATATCAAGAAAATATTCATAAATCCATAGTTGTGAAATTATTTATTTTCCGTCTTTAAAACACTATAGTCTCTCAGTTGAGTAAGATCTTGAGAGAGTGCAATACGATAGAGTTTATTAGAAGCAGTTGTGACATCAAAGGTATGTGAAATTACGGCGAATGCATCAGAAGATATCCACTGATAGGTTATAGATTTAATAGGTTCAGTTAAATAGCCTTTTTTGGTGATAAGATTTTCTACTTTTGCATACGAGCCATCAAGAGTAAATTGTTTAGTACCAGCATCGAGTCGTTCAGATATGAGTTCGTATAATATGCAATATGAGGTTCAAAAAATATATTTGCAGATTTATAAAGATAAAATGAATGTATATTCCAGTTTACCTATAGAAGCAACATTGAGTGGTACAGAAATGAATGAAGAAAAAGATATAACGGAGATAAGTGTTGTAACACTAAATGGGGAAAAATACATACGAGTATTCGGGTACTTACCAGAGCAGTATAGCCAATATGCATTAGTCTATTATGCAGACATAACAGGTATAGTAAATGATTGGGAGAAGATGAATAACTCTTTATTTATTGCAGGTATTGTTATTTAAGGAGTTTTAAGTATATGCTTGTTTATTTTGTTAGAGTATCTTTTTGAACCACTAGAAAGAATTTCATCTATTTCAAATAAAATTGCCAATGGTGTATACAAAGAAAAGCTGGAGATTAGTGGTGGCGAAGAAATTGCAGAGGTTGTACAAAGTTTTAATATGATGACGGATAAAATTCAATATCAGATGGAAGAGCTTGAGAACCATGCGAGAGAAAAGCAGAGATTGATAGATGATTTGGCACATGAATTAAGAACTCCATTAACTGCAATCTATGGATATGCTGAATATATGCAGAAAACGCATTTAAGTGAGGAAGATAAGTATGCTGCAACCAATTATATTTTATCAGAGAGTAAAAGGTTAAAAAATATTTCTGAAAGTTTATTGGAACTGGTAATCATACGAGAAGAAAAAGAAATAGAAAAGGTATCAATTGATATAGCACAGTTGTTTAAAAAAATTCATCAAACCGAAAATATTAAGCTCAAAGAAAAAGGAATAGAATTAGTATATTACAATGAGTTGAAAGAAATAAAAGGAAATGAAGATTTAATAGAAAGTATGATTGTGAACTTAGTAGACAATGCAATAAAGGCATGTGGCACAAAAGGTAAAATTACAATGAGAGCTTATTTTGAAAAAGAGAAAAAAATTATTGAAATAGAAGATAACGGAAAGGGAATGACAGAGACGCAGCTCCTTTTGGTGACAGAAGCATTTTATAGAGTAGATAGGGCAAGAAGCAGAAAAGAAGGGGGAACGGGACTGGGACTCACATTATGTGCGCAGATTGCTAAGAAGCATCATGCAGAGTTATCTTTTTCTTCAAAGCCTAATGAGAAAACAATTGTAAAGGTGATTTTTTAAGAATGTTAACTTAAAAGAGGCTAAGTCGCCTGTAGGGGTCATAAATTCTATGAACAAGCCTTCAAAAAACAGGGTCAGTGCTCTCTCAATAGTATCAGGCGGTTAACCATAAAAAATAGAGGAGCACCACAGTAAACGGGTGCTCCTCACTAATCTGAACAGGTGTTTTTATTGTATCCCTTTCATATACCCCTGAATTTTCGAGGAGAACGAGTAGAGCAGAATACTGAGGAGGATTGCCGCTCCTCCAATGACACCAAAGTATACCATCTCAGTCTCAGGCGAATAAAATCTGACAATCTGCGCATTAATCGCTTGGGCAGCCGCATTGGATAAGAACCATAAGCTCATGGTCTGAGCGGAGAAGGCGGAGGGCGCTAGTTTGGTCGTAGCTGATAGGCCGACAGGAGACAAGCATAATTCCCCCACCACAACGATGAAATAGCTAAGCACGAGCCATAAAGGATTCACCAGGGAGTTCTCACCGCCAAAGTAAGCCGGCAAGAGGATCACCAGGAAGGACAATCCGGCAAACAATAGACCCAAGGCGAATTTCTTCGGTATCGTGGGCTGCCGTTTCCCAAGCTTCACCCATAACCAGGCGAACAGAGGGGCTAACGTGATAACAAACAAAGGATTTAAAGACTGAAACCAGGCTGGCGAAATATGAAGTCCGGCAAAATGGAGTTCTGTACGTTTATCTGCATAACTGGCAAGAATGGTTGATCCTTGCTCTTGAATAGCCCAGAACATAATCGCTGCAATAAACAGCGGAATATAAGCAACGAGTCTTGAGCGTTCCACGCTGGTTGTTCTTGGACTACGGAACATGACAATGAAGTATAGGGTTGGAATCAGAATCCCCAGAATCCCTACGATCACGATAAAGGATTTAAACGTTAACAGGCCTAATGGAATCGTAACCGCAACGATAACAGCGAGAAGTACTGCACTTGTACCGAATAAAAGAGACACTTTTTTACGTTCCGCGCTTGATAACGGACTTGCCACTAAAGTGCCTGCAAGACCGAGGTTTTTTTTCTTGGTAGAGGCAAACATGATTAATCCCAGAAACATCCCGACGGCTGCAATACTGAAGCCCAGGTGGAAATTGTAATCCATGCCGATGGTTCCTACAATTAGCGGAGCGATGAATGCCCCCAGATTGATGCCCATGTAGAAAATACTGAAGCCTGCATCCCGGCGCCCATCATCCTCGCTGTACAGTTGACCTACAATACTGGATACGTTAGGCTTCAGTAGGCCTGTACCCAGTACGATTAAAACCATGGAAACAAAAAACAATGAAATACTTCCCGGGATAGCCAAGGTGATATGCCCTAGCATGATTAAGATACCGCCGTAGAATACAGCCTTCGACGCTCCGAATACCCGATCCGCTAACCAGCCGCCAATAATCCCGGACATATAGACAAGTGAACCATAAATAGACATAATGGCGAGAGCGGTGCTCTCCTCCATGCCGAGTCCGCCTTGACTCAGTTCGTAATACATATAATAAACAAGGATAGCTTTCATTCCATAATAGGAAAAGCGCTCCCAAAACTCTGTGAAGAACAGAGTAAACAACCCTTTGGGATGTCCGAAAAACCCCCGTTGCGGAACACTCTCCACGATTCTTTGTTTGTTAAAATCGGCCATGCTGATACTTCCTCCCTTGGTGGTAACAAAATTGTGTGTTCAAAGTATCATCCCTTAGTAAGAATACCCATTATGAGACATTTTCAACTTTCAGAGGCCCATATTAGATCCCACAGCGGATGCAAAAAAATTAGTATACAACATTGGGTGTAAGGTTGGATGTGACATAACTCCAAGAATGGAATCGTAGTAGAATTACACCATACTCAAATCAGTTTCAAGTACTCGAGGAAAGGGGGGCTCCCGGTGGCGAAGTGGGATAACATGCTGTCCATGCTGTGGATGCTGCGATCTGGAAGGAAGCTTACCGCTGCGCAGATTGCGGACAATTTGGAGATCAGCGTCCGCACCGTGTACCGGTATATAGACGCATTATGCGCCAGCGGTGTGCCGGTTGTTGCGGAGTCAGGTCATGAAGGCGGTATTCGCATTTTGGGGAATTTCAAGGAGACGCCATTGTTCTTCAACTCCGTAGAGCTGAAGGCACTCATGGATGCATTTAAATTTGCGCAAGGCGCGGGCTATCCCTATACAGAGGAGCTGGAAAGCGCATTGAAGAAGGTGGAGAACGGACTACACGAGGAGCAGCGCCACGATCTGTCCCTTCAGATGAGCGGCTTGGATGTAATCTCTCCGGTGCGTCCGCCTTCCGCCGTTCTGTTGCTCAAGGAACTGGAGCAGGCGGCCAAGGACGGGCGAACGCTCCACATCGCCTATCGTAAAGTGAATGCGGAGCTGGCGAGCGAACGTGACATCGATCCGTACGGGTTGGTGTACGACCGAAACGAATGGTACGCTGTCGCGTTCTGTCGGCGGTCGCAGGCAGTGCGGACATTCCGCGTGGACCGCATTGCACGGCTGGAGCTGACTGAAGCGCGGTTCGAAAAGCCAGAGCGTTTCTCTGCGTCCGTCTATTTCCGTGATCAATCCGAGCGGAGACGGGAGGCGGATGGACCGCTGACCGTTATCCGCATTGAGGGAGAGCCTGGCACGCTGAACGCGGTTTGCGGCCACTGGCATCTGCGTCACTATTTAACGGAACGGACCGATCGGGAGGCACGGTTTCTACTCGACGTCCCGACGATGAACAAGTACCTTCCGATGTACCTGATGACGTTCGGCACAGCCATTCGCATTCGGGAACCGCTGGAGCTGAAGCGCCAGATCCGGGAAATGGCATATGGAGTCGCAAAACATTATGAAGACGGTCCGGATTGAACTTCGCTGACAATGATTGTCAGTGAATCCGGTATACGATAGAGTCAAGGCTGCGGTAGTGGCAGCCAAAACAACGAAAAAAAAGGAAAGGTGGATTCATCCATGGTTCAGCACGCGCATCCATTGTACGAATACTTGCCGTCACAGCCAGTGCAGACCAAGTATAACTAGGGATGAATGTTGTCTGAGGCTCTGAGGCTTAACATGTTCACCCGGCTGTTTTAAGCGGCCTTGGTTCTGATTTCATGGGACTGAGGCCGTTTTGTCTGCGTTAAAGAGGGATTTTACTTGAATATTGCCGGATTCTCTGTTATGTTGATAGTAACAAATAGTAAATATCAATGTATTACTAAGTTATTGGGCTAAGTGACTTTCAGCAAGCATAAACGGGGAAATGGAGGGATAGAACATGAAAAGGGCTGTGGGCGGTTGGAAGTTGTTCGAAGTGGTCTGGCTGGTGTTGTTTACTTTAATTGCTGTCAGTTTTACGTTTCTTTCCAAGGATTCTTTTTTCGGATTCACAGTCTTTATCACCGGAGTGCTATGTGTAGTGCTTACGGCGAAGGGGAAGCTGATGAGTTATGTTTTTGGCATGTATAATACCTTTGGCTACGCCTATTTGGCTTATGTCAACGGATTATTTGGCGAGGTGACGCTGAATTTGATGTTCTTTGTTCCGATGAATGTCGCCGGCTTCTACATGTGGAAGAAGAATTTTCAGAGTGGTAAGCTGTCTATGCGCCAGATGGAGCTTAAAGGTATGTTCCTCGCTTTGGCGGTCTGTATTGTAGGTTCCCTGCTGCTGGGGTTCAGTCTATCGTTCATTTCGGGGCAGAACTCGCCTTACATTGATGCCATAACGACAGTGTTATCCATAGTGGCCACGATTTTGATGGTGAGAAGATTCAAGGAACAATGGCTGGTCTATATTGTGCTGAATATGTTCACGGTGCTGCTATGGGTGATCCGGACGCTGGAAGGCAGCGGTGAGGGCCTGTTGATGATTGTCATGTGGAGCGCCTACCTGATTAACGCGGCCTACGGCTATTATAACTGGAACAAAGGGGCTAAGGAGGCGCTCGCATGAAGACTCTTGGATTAACGCTCGGGAAGTTCGCTCCGCTGCATAAAGGACACCAGTACATGATCGAGATGGCGCTGCAGGAGGTAGACGAATTGATCGTGGTCATTTATGAGACGAAGGTTACCCCGATTCCGCTGCATATCCGGGCGGGCTGGATCCGTAAGCTCTATCCGCTGGTTCGGGTAATCGAAGCCTGGGATGGCCCGGATGGGTACTCGGACGACAGGGAGCATGAGATCCGGGAAGAGCTGTATATTCTGGGGCTGCTTCAGGGCGAGCAAGTGACCCACTTTTATTCGAGCGAGTTCTATGGGGGGCATATGAGCATCGCATTAGGTGCAGCGGACCGGCGGGTGGATGAAGCTCGCCAGCATGTACCGGTATCGGCTACAATGATCCGTTCCGATCCTCATAAATACCGGGATTATGTAAGTGATATCGTGTACCGGGATTTAATCACGAAAGTGGTTTTTGTGGGAGCAATGTCAACCGGTAAGTCAACCATCACCGCAGCATTAGCCCGGCGGTACGGGACAACCTTTGCCAGTGAGTACGGACGGGATTATTGGACTGAGCATCAGGTGGACCGCCGGATCGGCCTCAGTGCCTTTGATGAAATCGCCGTGGGCCATATGAAGCGGGAAGAGCAGGCGTTGCTGGAAGCAGACCGGTATCTCTTTGTCGATACGAATGCGATTACCACTTATATGTATGCCTTGGATTACCACGGACGGGCTCCGGAGCTTCTGACCCGGATCGCTCTGGAGAACGCGCAGCGGTATGATTTGTTTTTCCTGTGCGACGACGATATTCCTTACGACGATACGTGGGATCGCAGCGGCGATCAGAAGCGCCATGTTTTTCATAAGCAAATCCTAGCGGATTTGAAGGAGCGGCGGATTCCCTTTATTACGTTAAGAGGAACGCTGGAGGAACGTATGCGTAAGGTAGACGCGGTGTTAGCGAAGTTTGAGCCTTATTGCAATTATTTCGGAGAACTGCAAAACTAAAAGAAAAGAATCAGGGAGGCGGAGACGTTGGAATTGGTGGATCGTGACGGACTTACAGAGCGTGAATTTTTGGAGCAATATCGGGCAGGGGATTACGAGCGGCCTTCAATGGCGGCGGATATGGTCATTTTTACTGTGACGAATACGGAGGCGGACAACTACCGCAAGCTTCCGGAAAAAGAGCTGCGTATCCTGCTCATTCGCCGGGGAGGGCATCCCTTCTTAGGAAAATGGGCACTGCCCGGCGGATTCATCCGGCCGGACGAGAACGCTGATCAGGCTGCCGCGCGGGAACTGAGCGAGGAAACCGGCGTTGATGATGTATACTTGGAACAGCTCCATACCTTTACCGATGTCGGGCGTGATCCCCGCACTTGGGTGATGAGCTGCAGCTATATGGCTTTAATCGACAGCAGCCGGTTTCAGCTAAAGGCGGGTGACGATGCCGAAGATGCTGCCTGGTTCAAGGTGAGCTACCGGCAGCTGCGGGAGCAAAAGGAATTGCTGGACGAAGGATACGTCAAAACCTTGACCTACGAGCTTAAGCTTAGTGCCGAAGGAGAAGAACTGACGGCGGTTATCAACCGGACTGTAACGGCAAAGCCGACCTCTAAGTCAGTCGTTTACGCTATCATGTCGAATGACGGATTGGCTTTTGATCATGGAAAAATCATTGCTAGCGCAATCGAACGACTGCGATATCAAACCAATGAAACCGATATTGCCCTGCACCTGATGCCGAAGCTGTTTACCCTGACGGAATTGCAGCAGGTGTATGAGGTGATTCTGGACAAGGAACTGCTAAAGGCTGCCTTCCGGCGTAAGGTGGCTAATCTCGTGTCCGAAACCGATCACTACACAGAAAATGGGGGACACCGTCCTCCCCGCTTGTATCGGAGGAATTGGGAGCAAGCCTGAGGATAATTGTATGGAGACAGACCGCCGTAAGAGATCCCTTTCTTCGAGAGAGAGGGTCTTTTTTTATTTTTACGAATAGGGATTGTCAGATGAACACTTAAACTTAGATATCAATTAATTATAAAATTGACAGTTAGTATTCTAAGTGTTATGTTTCTAACATGAATAAATCACATTTCATAATAGGAGGGTAACACGATGATTACTGCAATCACCAACGCGCGTATATTTGACGGCGAGAAAGTGATCCGAGCCACGACGGTCCTGATCGAAGGCGGACAGATTCTATCGGTTGGCGGGGATATACCGGAGCATGCCGTCATTATTGATGCAGAAGGAGGGACTTTGCTGCCGGGTCTGATTGATGCGCACGTTCACACTTCCGTAGAGGGCTTGCGCGACGCATTGAAATTCGGAGTTACAACTGAATTGGAGATGATGGGCGGGTTCACCAAAAGCGGCCGCGAGACACAATTGAAAGGGCTCGATGACATTGCAGACGTACGATCTGCCGGGATGGCGGTCACGCCTCCTGGGGGACATCCCGATGAGCTCATGCCGGGGGATGGAGAAATTCCGGATTTTGTACTGAAGGAATTGGAGAAGATGAGCGAAGAAGACCGTAACGCCATGTTGGCTGCCCACTCGCATGATCATGGGGAGGCGCCTACGGTAACCAGCCGGGACGAAGCGCTGGCCTTCGTGGGCGAACAAGTTAGTGCAGGAGCCGACTATATCAAGATTATGATTGAGGAAGGCACGGTATTGGCTGCGCCCGGACTGCCTGTCTTAAGCCAGGATATTCTAAGAACGGCTGTAGAGGAAGCGCATCGTCATCACAAGATTGCGATTGCCCATGTATTGACTGCTGAATCCGCCCGGCAAGCTATAGAGGTTGGGGTTGAGGGACTGGCTCATTTATTCATTGACCGCCCTGAAACTACTCCAGATCTGGTGAAATGGATTGCTGAGGCTGGTGCGTTCGTTACGCCGTGCCTGGTCTTGAACTCCTCGATTATCGGTCACCCCGCATCGGAATTGGCGAAGGATCCGCGTGTGAGCTCCAAGCTCAGTCCGGAATGGATCGATACTCTGAATGCCAGCTTCAATACGTACCCGCAAGGCAGCATGGATGACAACTACCGGAATGTAATGGATCTTCATCGTGCAGGTGTAGACATCCTGGTGGGTACGGATGTCTCCGTACCGGTTCCATCGCTGGGCGGACTTGCCCATGGTGTCAGCGTACACCACGAGATGCAGTTACTAGTAGAAGCGGGATTCACACCCATAGAAGCCTTACAGTCAGCTACCTCAAAAACAGCCCGCCGTTTCGGCCTGAATGATCGCGGGCATATCGTTGCAGGGACAAGGGCGGACCTGGTCTTGGTTGACGGGGACCCGACAGTAACGATCTCGGATACATTATCGATTCGCGAAGTATGGCAGCGCGGTATCCAGAAATAGGAACTTAATAATCTAATTTGCTCCATAGGCGAAATCCTTGATCCACAAGGGTTTCGCCTATCTCTTCCTTACCGTCTCCCCTTCAATTAACACAGGCTGATAATAGGTGCTGTTTCTTAAATCCTTCTTCCCTTGCAGTTTCTTAATCACCCAATCGGCGGCATCACGTCCCATTTGTTCCTGCGGGTGTGTCAATGTCGCCAGTTTGATGTTCGCATTTTTGGCAATATAGGAATTATCCTGACCAATAATAGATAAGTCCTCAGGAACAGATATATCAAGTTGTCTGCACACATGTACGACTTCCAGGCCTACCTCGTCGTTATAGCAGACAATCGCTGTTAATCCGCCTCTATTTTCGGTTAGGAATGTCTTCAAGTTGGTGGACAGGTCCTGCTTGGTTTCTGTATAGAATGAAAGTACCTGCTCGGGGTGAAAGCGTAATTTGGCTTCTCCGAGAGCTTTGATATAGCCCTTCATCCGATATTTTCCTTGTAAATCATCCATTTTGGCAATGATTCCAATCTGTGTATGTCCGTTAGAGATCAGCTCTTTGGTGGCCAGATAGCTGGACTGTACGTCATCGAGACAAAAGAACGGGACCTCGAGTTCTTCATAATAAGCATTAATCATGATGAATGGAACATCCTGTTCCTTGAACGACAGGTAGTAAGCGATATTGGGATTGTATAAATTGCTCTTCGTAGGTTCAATAATAAGACCATCCACACCAAAGGACAGCATCATCTCCAGAGCTTTCTTTTCTTGTTCGACATCATTATTGGTACTGGCTAATAGTAATGAATAATTATCTTCATTCAATCTGGATTCAATCCCGCGGATAATAGAAGGGAAGATGTAATCAGAAATGTAGGTCGTGATGACTCCGATTGTTTTATTATTTGAATTTCCACCGGTTTTTGACCGGAATTGGTTGCTGACATAAGTCCCCGAGCCTTTTTCACTTCTTAAAAAACCCTCATTGGATAGTTCCAGAATAGCCTTTCGAACGGTCTGCCGACTAACTTTATACATATCCTGCAAGGCAGATTCCGTTGGAATCTGGTTTCCAATGCCGTATGTTCCTGAAAGAATATTGCTTTTGATATCCTCAAGAATGACCTGATACTTTGGTTTCACTGTACTCCTTCTTTCTTGGTTGTTCTAATACCAATTTATCCACCCGTAATATTTGTATGTACATATTTTAGCATAATTATAAGCTGATTAGATACTATCGTCTTACATGTACTAATACTTCAGCTGAAATATGATGAAAAGCCCTTGGTATTCGCGATATTTGTAAGTATAACTATGAATGTCTGTTGACAAATGTACGAACAAAAAATATACTGAAACTGTAAATAAGGGAAAGCGCCTTCTTTCTAATATGGCGGTTAAAACAGTTGTTCAGAGAGGAGTAACGTGTGCATGGATCAAGACATCAAACAAGCGATACTCAAGGGAGAAACCTCACTTGGGATCGAATTTGGATCCACACGTATCAAGGCAGTGCTGATTGATCATCGTTTTGAAACAATCGCATCTGGAAGTTATGAGTGGGAGAACCTCCTGGTAGACGGGTATTGGACGTACAACTTAGAGAGTATTATCGCGGGTCTGCAAGAGGCTTATAGTGGAATGAAGCAAGAGGTTGAACGGAAATATGGAATCACCATTCGAACAGTGGGCTCTATAGGCTTCTCTGCAATGATGCACGGGTATATGGCTTTTGACAGCGCGGGTAAGCTGCTTGTTCCGTTCCGGACTTGGCGGAATGCGACAACCGGTGCTGCAGCAAAAGAGTTAACTGATAAATTTCAATTCAACATTCCTGAGCGCTGGAGTATTGCTCACCTGTATCAGGCGATATTGAACGAAGAAGAACATGTTCCTCGTATCGATTTTATTACGACGCTCTCTGGATACATTCACTGGCTGCTGACTGGAAATAAGGCTATTGGTGTCGGAGACGCTTCGGGTATGTTCCCGATCGATGAAACTACACATGATTACAACGAATCCATGGTTAAGCAGTTTGATGAGCTCATTGCGGCCAAAGGCTACTCCTGGAAGCTGAAGGATATTCTCCCGGAGGTCCATATTTCAGGTCAGCAGGCAGGTGCATTAACGGCAGCGGGAGCCAGAATCTTAGATAAATCCGAAAATATGCAGCCAGGTATTTCGCTCTGTCCTCCGGAAGGTGATGCGGGAACAGGCATGGTTGCTACGAATAGTGTGAGAAAACGGACGGGCAACGTCTCCGTGGGAACTTCGGTTTTTGCTATGCTTGTATTAGAGAAGGAGCTTACGGCGGTATATCCCGAAATTGATCTGGTGACAACACCGGGCGGCAATCCGGTCGGAATGGTTCATGCCAACAACTGTTCAAGTGATATCAACGCCTGGCTGGGCTTGTTCCGTGAATTCTATGAGGCTATGGGGCAGAAGGCTGACACGAATCATTTATTCGGTGTGATGTTCAATAAGGCGCTGGAAGCAGACCCGGATGGCGGCGGATTGCTTAGCTATGGTTACTTCTCAGGCGAGAATATCACCGGAATGGAAAAAGGCCGGCCATTGTTTGTACGCTCCCCTGAGAGCCGTTTCAATCTGGCCAATTTCATGCGCACTCATCTGTTCACTGCTTTTGGTGCATTGAAAATCGGAATGGATATTCTGACAAAGAAGGAAAATGTCGAAATTGACAGCATTCTGGCACACGGCGGTTTATTTAAGACCCCTATCGTCGGACAAAAAATTGTTGCAGCTGCCTTAAATGTCCCGGTATCCGTGATGGCTACAGCCGGTGAGGGCGGAGCATGGGGAATGGCTATTCTGGCTTCTTACATGAGTAACAAGGATCAGCAAGAAAGCCTGGAAGACTTCCTCGACCAGAAAGTATTTAAAGATACCGAAGGACAGGAGATTTATCCTGACGGCTCCGACGTGAAGGGATTCGAAGCATTTATGGAGCGCTACACTCAAGGTCTGGCGATTGAGCAGGCTGCTGTAGATAATCTAGTGGAAAACTGGAGGGGTTGACGTGTTAGAGCAACTGAAAGAAGAAGTATTTCAAGCGAATCTGGATTTGCCTAAACATGGGCTTGTAAAATACACCTGGGGGAACGTAAGCGCTGTTGATCGGGAGAGCCGCTTATTCGTTATTAAGCCTAGTGGTGTCAGTTATGACACGATGAAAGCCAGTGATATGGTAGTTGTTGACTTTGACGGCAATGTGGTTGAAGGAGCGATGAGACCCTCTTCAGATACACCAACTCATGCCGTACTGTATAAGCATTACGCAGAGATCGGCGGTATTGTGCATACCCATTCGACTTGGGCGACCATTTGGGCTCAAGCGGGTCTGGATGTACCTGTTATGGGGACTACTCATGCAGACACCTTCTATGGTTCGGTTCCCTGCGCCCGTTTCTTAACCCAAGAGGAGATTGACCGTGGTTATGAAGCGGAAACCGGCCGTGTCATCATCGAGACGTTTGAGCAGCGCGGGCTTGATATTTTAGCAGTGCCCGGTGTCCTGCTTAAGGGTCATGCTCCGTTCACTTGGGGCAAAGATGCCAAATCCGCAGTTATGAACAGCGTCGTGCTCGAAGAGGTTTCGAAAATGAATTTATTCGCACGGCAATTGAATAGTTTTGCTGAGGAATTGCCGCAGCGCATTCTAGATAAGCACTACTTACGCAAGCACGGGAAAGATGCCTACTACGGGCAGAAGTAATACCAACTACTAATTTATGAAAAGAGGATGAATGATGTCAACAGTAGGTGCAAAAGAATTCTGGTTTGTCGTAGGTTCACAACATCTGTATGGGGAAGAAGCGTTAGCAGAAGTTAAAGCAAATGCACAAGTAATGACCGATGCCTTGAATAAGAGCGGCGTTCTGCCTTACCCGCTTGTATTGCAGGATCTGGCAGTCACTGCAAACAAAATCACTGCCCTCATGAAAGAAGTCAACTATCGTGACGAAGTTGCCGGTGTCATTACCTGGATGCATACCTTCTCACCTGCAAAAATGTGGATCCGCGGTACTAAAATGCTGCAAAAGCCGCTGCTTCATCTGGCTACACAGTACAATGAAAGTATTCCTTGGGCAACCATTGACATGGACTTCATGAACCTAAACCAGGCAGCACATGGTGACCGTGAATATGGATTTATCAACGCCCGTCTGAAAAAACAGAATAAAGTAGTAGTAGGATACTGGGGACGCGCGGAAGTTCAGAAGCAAATTGCAGAATGGATGGACGTAGCGGTTGCTTACAATGAAAGCTTCAATATCAAAGTTGCCCGCTTTGGCGACAACATGCGTAACGTTGGCGTTACCGAAGGCGATAAGGTCGAAGCTCAAATTCAATTTGGCTGGACCGTGGACTACTTCGGAATTGGCGACCTTGTTGGGTACGTGAATGCTGTGAAGGAAGAAGAAATCGATGCTTTGTTCGCGGAGTATTCCAAAGCTTATGAATTTGACTATGGTACTTACAGCAAGGAAGCTTGGGAAGCCAGTGTAAAAGTGCAGGCAAGCTATGAAATTGCCCTCAAGCGCTTCCTGGATCATGGCGGCTACACGGCCTTCACGACGAACTTCGAAGACCTCTATGGGATGAAACAGCTTCCTGGCCTTGCCGTTCAGCGTCTGATGGCGCAAGGATACGGATTTGCCGGTGAAGGGGACTGGAAGACCGCTGCCCTTGATCGTCTGCTGAAAGTAATGAGCCACAACCAAAACACCGGTTTCATGGAAGATTACACCTATGAAATGGCAGCAGGTCAGGAATCCATCCTTCAATCCCATATGCTTGAGGTTGACCCGACACTGGCAAGCAATAAGCCCAAAGTCCTCGTGTCTCCGCTCGGTATTGGCGATCGTGAAGATCCGGCCCGATTGGTGTTTGACGGCAAGGCAGGAGACGGCGTGGTTGTGTCCATGGCTGACTTCGGCACTCATTACAAACTGCTGATCAATGAGGTTACTGCATTTGAACCAACAGTTCCTGCTCCCAATCTTCCAGTAGCCCGTGTACTATGGAATGTGAAGCCGAACTTCCAGGACGGGGTTAAGGCATGGATTGAGAACGGCGGCGGCCACCATACCGTGGTTTCCTTGAATCTAACCACAGACCAGATTGTTACTTATGCCAAACTGGTTAACCTGGAATACGTAATTATTAAGTAATCAGAAGATGGTTATCTATAAAAGCATTGGGTCCGTTCACAGGACCCAATGCTTTTTTGTACGCCCGGTATGGTCGTTATCTCTAGAGTGAAAGTTCTACAGGTGCTGGCAAGTACCTGCCTCTAGACAAGCGGAAGTCCGTCCAGCCGGTCGTAAATCAACAGTCCTTTCTCTCTTGCAATCCTGACCATTTCATCGGCACCCTGGGAGGCTCCTCCGACTCGAAGCACGGCATCACAGAAATCCAGCAGACGGATGGAAGACGGATGAAAAATCCGGTTAAATGTCTCATCCCCCAGATTAGCGCCGGCTGTCGCGATAAGGGGCAATGCATACCATTCCCCCAGCACCGGCATGTGCCCAGCCTCGTAAACTTGAAGAGCGATTTCATTCATATATTTGACGTTTTTCTCGATTAACACATGATCATCATTGGTTCCAGAACGATATGGGCCAGCGATGAGGATGTGCAGCGGTTTCGATTTTACGTTCAAGAGACCTTGGATCTGAGCGTATTGCAGCAGCATGATCGTCTTGGCGTCACGAATTTCGCCGCTTTGGACCATGTCGAGGGCCTGAGCAAACGGAAGTTCCAGCACTTCAATGTTTTCCTGTTCCTCATCAAGCCCCCCACCCCGGCCTGTTGTCATTTCTTCACTATACTCGGCTACAAAGAAGTACAGGATTTCGGTAACCGATCCCGGTGACATATAGGCTTCGCCAACTTTCTGCACATGCTCGATACGGTACCCCGTCTCCTCCTCTGTTTCCCGCAGAATACTTTCTTCGGGTGTTTCTTTATCCAGCAATCCCGCACAGGTTTCAATAAGCATTCCCGTCTCATTACCGTTTCGTAAGTAGGCATTCGAAACTGTCTAGTCAGTACAATAGTTTGTTTGTGGCGATTAAAGAGCAGGATTGTTGCGCCGTTGCCGCGGTCGTACACTTCACGGGATTGTGTCTCCCATTGTCCATTTTCTTTTTCATACTCGAATATGACATTCTTTAAGATATACCAGTTCCAGACCATCTGAATGACCCTAAAGCTCCTAGATTAACATGGGATTATTATAGCAACTACAAAGTAGCGTCAATTATGCATGAGTGGAATGTCCTCACTAGCATGGAAGGTGATATCACGCTGGATGCTACAGACTTGATGAATCATATTCTCTGTAAAGGAGGCATTCTAACGTTTGCAAAGAATGGTAGCCAAACGTCTTACGGAGCGTATGCGTACCGATCTCTGTCAACCCAACCTCTGAACAAATCATGTTCCACGTAGAAGCATATGAGGACGGTCTCTATGCTCAAGATGCGTTGAGGCATCAATATGAGCCTGTATGCTTGCATGGCGTTTCTCTTTGAGAGGGGACGACAAGAGTGGATACGCTATCGCAAGTCAAAGAGATGTTACGCCAGTAAGCAACAACAAGAGGAGCTAGATGCTCGTCTGCAATTTCTTGATCTACGATTGACGGCACTCGAATCAGCGAGACCAGTTCCCGCCCTTTGCGGGATGGCGGAAAGCGTTCTGGCATGGACACGGTACTCGACGCTACATTTGGAACCGCAGGCAAGCTGCTACACGGCACACTTGATACCTTGTCGTATTTGACGGCTACAATCATCGACGTCGCAACGCTCGGACGAGCACGGTATGTCGCAACAGCATCACAATCGAATAAGTAAGGGACTGGCCCTGCGATAACGCGCAGGGCCTCGACTTTTCCAAATTCCATAATACTCACAGCTAAATTTCATGTTTTTCAATAAACCGTAACATTTCAGATTTCTATATATGGTATATAATGTTATTATTGTATTATCATACAATAAGGAGGGCTGGTACTTGTGAAAAAAGCGTTTAAGCTCGCTCTAGTCTGTACATTTCTATTGAACATTAGCTTTGCTTCTGCCGTAATGGCAAACCCAGTTGAAGCTGACAGAAAAGATTTCAAAGAGGTTAAAACATCTGGTGTAGAAAAAGCAAGGGTTGGGGAATGGAAGGGCGATGATACGGTAGTAATCGATTCTCTTGGAAACGAAAGCACTGTTGGAGAGCTTAGAGAGGCTGCGAGTTTTGTACCGACAATAGAAGGAGATTCAATCCAAGATAAATTGTTGGCGCCGGAACAAAAAGCACCCAAATTGGGGCCTGAAGCTGTATCGTCGGCTTATGGACATGCTTGGCCTTACTACGCTATCAACAGCAAAGACATCAATTGTTATGCCTACGCTGTTGATTTCCCTTATGCCATGAACCCTGGATTTGGTGATAGCGTTGAGAATTGGACTGACTCTGGCTATTTTACAAACGTGTTTTATACTGCTGGCCTAGTTGTCCAAGACGGCAATACCAATCCAGCGAACTTCAAATCTCCTTGACGTATTCTTTCTAGTAGAACCGCTGCAGTGTCCGATACTGAGCATCGTATTGCACTTAGAGTCGGTTGGATCGATGCTAATGGAAATGGAGTAGTAGATGTTTATAGTGATGTTATTGATTATCATTTTATGCTTCAAAATAACTCAGGTTTATGGTCAGAAAAGCATGGTCAATATCCATCTCAGAATACGGCTATTTCAGATCCAAGTAATTTCACATGGACATTAAAAAATTATGTTGGATTCTACAATAGTCCAACAGTGTACATTGCGGCTAAAGTATATTAAACATACAATTTCTTGACTAAAAGAGATGACTTGAAAGAAAGGTCATCTCTTTTTTTGTTTTTCCATATTGAACAGCTCAATGAAATGCACATCGAACTCAGTGTCTTTGTAATCCCACGAATCATGGCTCATATTATCAGCTTGTTGCTTTGCCGCAGCTTCAAGATCCGGATCGCCTATTCCAGCAAAATCACCTTCGACAACAACCTTAGCCTCGTAAGTTTTTGTGATCGTCATTTCAACCTCGAAATTTTCTTTTCATCTTTATACGCTCCTCATTATTTTTTGAAGAACCGTATGCGTCTACTGTTCGATATCTTCGTACTGCGCAACATCTTTCGGAACCATTTCTGTAAAAAAAGTATAGGACTGGTGCGCACTCATTAATCTAACAGATAGTATAGTTGAGTCATGCAAAAGGAATATTCATCTGTTTCGCGAATTCTTTAATATCAAGTGGTTATTTGTGAGTCTGATCCTAAAATTTTTCTAAAGGAGATAAGAGTTATGCTGTTTTCAGATGTATGTCTAATTACAGAGGATGTCACAACTTTAACTAGGTTCTATGAAGTCGTTTTACATGAAAAAGCCGTAGGAGATCATATCCATTCGGTAATTCATACGAAAGGTCCTGGATTGGCGATATATTCGAAACAAGCTGCAGAATCAGATATGAAATTTGATTTTTCAAGATATTGGGGATCAGGCAATATTACACTAAGTTTTAATGTTGATGATATTGACATTGAATATGAACGATTGAAGGAATTTGATGTTGAATTTGTAACTGTGCCTACAACCTATCCTTGGGGAGCAAGGTCAGTACATTTTCGAGACCCTGACGGTAACATCATATGTTTTAGAAGTAAATCAAAATGAAGTCAAGTCCACATGTGGTTTTTATACTGGAGCCCTCAAAACCAGCTCTTTTGGAATTCGCTAGTGAGCAGTTTGCGTCTACTGCCAAGTATCTTCGTACTGCGCAACAATCACTATGGCTCTCGATGAAAAAGATTCATCAAGCTCCCGAGCAGTAAATTTTGACTATAAGAGTACTTTCCCAATCTCGAAGAAGAAATTTATGTAATATTATTTATATAAAAAGGAAAAGGATGGGATATATATTAAAATTAGGTCAGAACAATTAAATGATTATGGTGAAGTATTTAAATTGAATTATTTGGCTTTTGGAAATAGGGATGATGAATCAAAATTAATTGAAAGTATTAGATTATCTGATGGTTTTATCCCTGAATTATCCCTTGTTGCGGAAGAAAATGACCAAATAGTTGGTCATGCTTTATTTAGCAAAGCTGAAATTGTTGATCAAGAACATTGTCATGAGGTCATAGTTCTTGGCCCTATTGCAGTATTGCCAAGCAATCAAAAAACAGGGATTGGTGGTAAACTAATTCAAGAAGGCTTAAAAAGATGCGAAGCATTAGGTTATGAATTTGTGTTCTTAATAGGACATCCGACTTATTATCCGAAATTTGGATTTAAGCCGGCGAGAAACTGTGGATTTGAAATAAAGCAATTTGACGTACCAGATGACGTTTTTATGGTCTTTGAATTAACAGAAGGAAAGATAAAAATAACAATTAAGGGTGAGTTGAAGTATCCGAAGTCATTTCTTTAATTGAAGTATTATTCCTACTATCGTTCCGCTAACAGGATCGCTAGCAAAAATGCAGTGGCAGTCTATGATTTTATTTTCTCGTTCAGAGCTGCCGCAATAGGCTAAGATTCTCACCGTACAATCCCTCCCTTATTGCGCCGTATACGTCTACGATCTGATCGTAATATCGCAAGGTTCTGACCGTTATTCCGGTTCGCTTGGCAAGTTGCCCGGTCGTCAGATAGTTCTCTTTGTTCATCCTTTCCCCACCATCCAATCGATTGCTCCACATGTTGTTCCCAGTAAGTATAGCAGGTGACGTAACGTCACCTTCAAGCAAAATTTATGCATAAAAAGGAAACTCTAAATTTCTTCAGGGTTTCCTCGGGTGCTTACGAATAGAGGGAGAAGCGAGGTTATGAAATAGAAAAAGCCTGGCAGACGCGCCAGGCTAAGACTTATATAATCATTGCATACAAAGAAGCAATATGTTAAAGTTGAAGGACTGTCGATATTCATAACATAAAGACAGACTTATTGATTATCTTTATACTTTGATTATAGCAAAAGAATTTGCGTTTTGTCAACCGTCCTTTTTTCTTTTCTAACTTAGTTTGAGAAGGAGTGTATTCAGGAATGATGGACTCAAATGAATGGCGGCAGGAGCAGCAGCGGCTGGATCTGGTGGTAGGAAAGCTGGAGGCAAGAATTGTTGAACTGGAGCCCAAGATAAGTCAATTAAGGGAGCAGGCGGCGGATATCCGCAAAAGGTTCTGGGATGAGGTTACGGTCAACACGAGCACGGATGAGGATTTTGAAGAGACGTTCTTCACGATCAATCAGCAAACTGCAGTGTTATCCGAACGGGAACGGAGCCACGGACGGTTGTTGCAGCAATGGAAAAATATGAACCGGCTACTGCCATCTCCATATTTTGGACGTGTTGATTTTCAGGAAGAAGGCCAGGGAATCACTGAGCAGGTGTATATCGGGGTGTCTTCCTTCGTCGATGCAGATGGCCTGAGCTTTCTGGTGTACGACTGGCGTACCCCTATGGCGAGTCTATACTATGACTATCCTCCAGGAGAAGCAGCCTTTGAAACGCCGGGAGGGCGCATCACCGGGACCATGAAGCTGAAGCGGCAGTACCAGATTCGTGACGGCCATCTCCATAATGTATTCGATTCGAGTATTACTATCGGTGACCAGTTACTGCAGCAGGTGCTCGGTCAGGGGGCAGATGCACAAATGAAGAGCATCGTGGGGACGATTCAAAAAGAACAGAATGCTATCATCCGCAACGATAACAGCCAAATGCTCATTGTGCAGGGAGCAGCCGGCAGCGGGAAAACTTCTGCGGCGCTGCAGCGTGTGGCTTACCTGCTGTATAAACACCGTGAAAGACTCACCGCTGATCAGATCGTTCTTTTTTCACCTAACCCCATGTTCAACAGTTACGTATCCACTGTTCTTCCTGAACTCGGAGAGGAAAACATGCAGCAGACCACCTTCCAGGAATATCTGGACAATTGGCTTGCCTCAACGTTTCGTTTGGAGGACCCGTTTGATCAGATCGAATATGTGCTGACCGAGCAGCAGACTCTGGGTTATGAGGCTCGTATGAATGGAATTCAGTATAAGGCATCTGAAGCCTACCTTCAGGCACTCCGCGGTTATTCGTTGTGGCTGGTGAAGGAAGGAATGAGGTTTGACGATATCCGTTTCCGGGATCGCGTGTTAATTCCGGGCGAGCAAATCAAAGAAAAGTTTTACAGCTATGACTCCTCCATTCGCCTCACGAACCGCATCGCACTGGTACAAAAATGGCTGCTGCAGGAGCTGACCCGGCTGGAGAAGAAGGAGCAGGAAGCGCCTTGGGTACAGGAGGAGCTGAACTACCTCGATAGTGAGCAGTACGCTGAGGTGTTCAGTATGCTGCATAAAGAGCAGGGGGTCTTTGACTTTGCCGAAAAGTACGCCCGAATATACGAAATCCTGCACAACCAACGCCGCCCGGATGAGAGTGATTTCGATTTTGCCGAGCGGGAGGAAGAGCTGCTCAGCCGAATGATTGTGAAGGAGGAATTCAAACCACTCAGACGGAGCGTAAAACAGTTCTCGTTCATAGACATGGTTGGACTGTACAGCCAGTTGTTCAGAGACGAGGCTGCATACAGGGAGATGACGAATGAAGCTGAGGTACCGGAGCTTTGGGCGGAAATCTGCAGGCAGACCCAAGAAAAGCTGGGCCGAAAAGAACTCTATTATGAAGATGCTACACCGTATCTATATCTGAAAGAACTTGTGGAAGGTGCCCGGACCAACACGCAAGTGCGGCATATCTTCATCGATGAAGGCCAGGATTATTCGATGTTTCAGTATGAGTTCCTCAAAAGACTCTTTCCCCGTGCCCGTATGACGGTACTCGGTGATTTCGGTCAGGCCATCTTTACGCAGGCAACGAATTTGCACGGGATGGACTCTCCCTTGATTCAGCTCTATGGTGAAGCGGCAACCAGTCAGTTTCTTCTGATCCGCAGCTATCGCTCCACCCGTCCAATTGTGGAGTTTACGAAGTCGCTTTTGCCGGGCGGAGATGCAATTGTGCCGTTTGACAGAAGCGGCAGGAAGCCGTCCCTCCTGAAGATGGAGTGCAGCGAGAAACGGGCGGAACGAATAGCGGCAGATCTGGCGGTGCTTCAGGCTGAAGGTTGTACATCCATCGCTGTTATAACGAAGACTGCCGCCGAGAGCAGAGAGGCTTACGAGACTTTGACAGCCGGGGGTTCCAAAGAGCTGCGGCTGATCACAAAGAACACACCCACTTTTGAAAAGGGTACGCTAGTTATTCCTGCCTATCTCGCTAAAGGTGTTGAATTTGATGCAGTGCTGACCTACGATGCTTCCCCGCAGTCCTATGACCGGGAGAGCGAGCGCAAGCTCTTTTATACAGCATGCACACGGGCAATGCACCGGCTTTTACTGTATACGACAGGGGAATGGACGCCTTTTGTTCAGGCGGTAGATCCATCGTTGTATGAGCTAGTGTAAGCACCGGTACGGCTTCAAGCTGAGCTCCAGCAGCTGGATAACGGTCTCCTGCAGCTGGGGCGGCTCTGCGACCTTCACTTCAGGTCCGAACTTCAGCAGCCCCCGCGCCGTATAAGGGAACTCTTCCACGGGGACGCTGCTCTTCCAAAGATAGGCATACTCAGAAGGGAGCTCTGCCTGCTGCAGAGAGTGAAACATTGGATCGGATTCCGCGAGCCGGGCGCCAAAGGCGGTAAACCATAGCGTAACCTCCAATCGGGGCCGCTCATCGGCAGCTACCAGCCACTCCTGCAGATCTGGAGCGGAGAGGTCCTCTTGTTCCAGCACCTCCAACTGCAGAATGCGATCGACGCGGTACAGAATCACACGGTCGTCTTTCTTGGCGGGCATATACCAGTAGCCGTTCTCCAGGTAGATGCCGACAGGGGTTGCTTGTGCGTCCTTCGTTCCGCTCCGCGAGCGGTAGGTGAACGCAATCTGCCTCTTGGCGATTGCCGCTTGGAGAATAGCTGTTGTAAACGGCGCAGGCTGTGCAGGCTGCTGCTGGAGGACGGCGATGTGGCTGCGCATCCGGTCGATCGAGTCCTTCACGTCAGGCGGCAGACTGGCATAGTACTGCTCGGCCAGGTGCGTCCGGAACGACTCATAGGGGAAGCTCTGGATTTGCTCCATGACCTGAATCATCAGGAAGAGACCCAGAGCTTCGTTAGGTGTAAGCCGCAGCGGTGGCAGAATCCGGTTAGGCAGCGCCCGGTAACCGCCATGGGCACCTACTTCGGCATATAACGGGAAGCCGATCTGCTGCAGGTAGTCGAGATCGCGCTGAATCGTACGCAAGGACACCCCGAAGCGTTCGGCCAACTCACGGGCAGTGAATTTTCTGCGGGAGTCGATGATTTGCATCATGGCTAGCCGTCGGTCATTCATTTTTTGCACCTCGTTTAATTACGACGTATATTGTCATAGTTCCAGTTTATCATGAAAGCATGAGAGGAGCGATGAACAATGAAGCAGAGTAAAGTTGTGCTGTATGTTGCCATGAGTCTGGACGGGTATATTGCCAAGCCAGACGGTTCAGTGGATTGGCTCTATGATGTCCAAGGGGATGGGGGTGACAACGGCTACGGTGATTTTTACAAGGGCATTGGCGTGGTGGTTATGGGAAGGCTTACCTATGATGAGGTGCTGAAGATTTCGGATGAATTTCCTTATGCCGGCAAGCCTTGTTACGTTCTGACCAGAAGAGAGCAAGCTCCAGACAAGTATGTTCATTTTACCGACGAGGCACTGGACAGCTTGATCCCGCGGCTGCAGGCCATGAGCGATGGGGATGTCTGGCTGGTGGGGGGCGGCCAGCTGGTGCAGGCGTTCCTGGAGCATGAACTGATTGATGAAGTGCAGCTAACCCTGATTCCGAAGCTGCTTGGCGAGGGGATTCCGTTATTTCCTGCAGGAACAGTTCCTGGCAATCTGAAGCTGACAGGGCTGGAGCGTATGGGTCAGATGGCATCCATCCATTATGAGGTCATCAAGTAAGAAGCCTGGCGGCGGGAGGGTCTTTGCGGAACCGGGTTCGTGACGAAGCTGAAAAAGAATTAAAATGCTACTGACATAACGTTGTCAGTAGCGTTTTTGTATAATCAGATTAGATCAAGATAAAGGAGCTGTTCGAAAAGTATGAATACCACCGAAGCGTTGCAGCGGTTTGAAGAAACGGCAAATTACTATCTCCATCAACTGGATGATTTCAGCATGGAGCAGTTGAAGCGTCAGCCAAGTGAGGACGAGTGGTCGCTTGGACAAATGTATCTGCATCTGATTAACTCGGCTCTGTATATGCAGCTTCGCAATATTGAACAATGCCTGGCTCCAGGAGAGGATTCTGTTGCCTCTATCGCGGAAAAAACAAGAGAGGGTACAGAGATTTTTGATCAAGGAAGCTTCCCGCCTATTCGTGTCCATGTCCCGCCTTCTCCACAATATACCCCGGTGCAGCCGGAGAGCAAAGAACAGTTAATTCAGGGATTGAATACTGTGATCGGCCGAATGAAAGAAACCTTGCCGAAGCTTGAACAGGCATCTCTGCAGAATACGGTACCCCATCCGCGGTTCGGTCCACTCCACTCCAAAGAATGGTTTTTGCTTATTGAAATGCACTATCGTCATCATCTTCTGCAGATGGACCGGTTGAGGGCATTTCTAGAATGCAACGTATAAGCGAGCAAAGCCGATGCTGGATTGGGGTTGTCTCCGCTTCTCATGTGAAGCGGGGGGTGCTCGGTGGATTCGCCCAGCTCAACCATGGCAAGTCAGCACCTTTGCGGCGGATGAGCCGTGGCGATTGGCTGATATACTATTCTCCACGGACGGATATGGCGAAGGGGGAGGTTCTCCAGGCGTTCACTGCCATTGGTCAGATTGAAGATGACACCATCTACCCCTATCCGATGTCCGAAACCTTTGTGCCCTACCGCCGGAATATCCGCTATTTTCCGTGCCGGGAAGTGAAGATTGCGGATCTATTGAACCAGCTTAGCTTCACACGCGGGAATCGAAACTGGGGGTATAGCTTCCGTTATGGTCATGTCGAGATCAGCCGGGAGGATGGTCAGACGATTGCGGCCGCCATGCTGGACCCCATAAGAGAATAAGCGGATGCGGTTCCGTCTTATGAACATCTGGTAATAAGTAATAATTCAAGAAACGGCTGGAACAGGGGGACCTGAACCAGGCGTTTTTTATATTTTAGCGGAGTTATGGAGGGATTCACTATGTTATATAAAAAACTAGATAAATATTAAAATTTATATGTAATAGTGATACACTAAGATCAGGTCATCATTGATCAATAAAAGGTGTGTGACGAAGTCGCGCCCTGGCTTGTTATAGCGCCTAAGCAGGAGCGCCTGAATCTTCCTGCAAATCGTAGGGTAGAAGGACGGGTAAACATGAGCAACCAACAAACAAAAACAGACGTTATTTTAATTGGTGCCGGAATCATGAGTGCGACGTTAGGTTCTATGCTGAAAGAATTAGTCCCGGACTGGACCATCACCGTGTTTGAGCGGCGGGCGGGCGCAGGCGAGGAGAGCTCTAACGAATGGAATAATGCGGGAACAGGGCATTCCTCACTGTGCGAGCTGAACTACACCGTAGAGGGGCCGGATGGATCCATCGATATTAGCAAGGCTGTAAAAGTAAATGAGGAATATCAGTTCTCCAAGCAATTCTGGTCTTATCTGGTAAATAGCAAACGGATACAAAACCCGCGGGACTTTATTGTGGCCGTACCCCATATGAGCTTTGTCCAAGGGGAAACAGATGTTGCTTTTCTAAAAAAAAGATATGAAGCGCTTTCGGAAAATCCGTTGTTCCAAGGGATGGAGTTTTCCGATGACCCGGAACAGCTGATGAAATGGATTCCGCTAATGATGAAGGAAAGAAGAATAGAACAGCCTATAGCGGCAACCCGAATTGAATCAGGTACAGATGTGAACTTCGGTGCTTTAACACGTATGTTGTTTGACCACCTAGAGAGTAATCAGACGGATATCCGATTCAAACATCAAGTGGAGGATATTACCCGTGCCCGTGACGGCTCTTGGGACTTGAAGGTGCAGAATCTCGATAAGGGTACCACTTCGCATCATTCTGCAAAATTCGTCTTTATCGGCGGCGGGGGAGGAAGCCTGCATTTGCTGCAGAAATCCGGTATTCCTGAAGGGAAAGGGATTGGGGGATTTCCGGTAAGCGGACTGTTCATGGTGTGCCAGAAGCCGGATATTGTAGCAAAGCATCATGCCAAAGTATACGGAAAAGCTGCGGTCGGAGCTCCTCCAATGTCTGTTCCGCATCTGGACACGAGAGTGATCGACCAGAAGGAATCGCTGTTCTTTGGACCGTTTGCCGGCTTCTCGCCAAAGTTCCTCAAATTCGGCTCGATGTTTGATTTGATTACTTCTGTAAAGCCGGGTAATCTGACAACGATGCTGGCAGCGGGGGCAAAAAACCTTCAGTTGACCAAATACCTGATTGGACAGGTGATGTTATCCAAAGAACAGCGTATAGAAGCTTTACGGGAGTTTGTCCCGGACGCCAAGAGTGAGGATTGGGATTTGGTGGTGGCAGGCCAGCGTGTGCAGATTATCAAAGATACCGCAGCCGGCAAAGGAACGCTGCAATTTGGCACAGAAGTGATCAGCAGTGCCGACGGGTCGATAGCGGCTCTATTGGGGGCCTCTCCCGGTGCTTCTACTGCTGTTTCTGTCATGCTGGAAGTCATCATCAAATGCTTCCCGCAGCAGATCAAAGCATGGGAATCAAAAATCAAAGAGATGATCCCTTCCTATGGCGCCACCTTATTGGAAAATCCCAAACTTATACAAGACATTCACACCTTAACGGATCGGTCCCTTGGTCTAACGAATGAAGCGGGAGAGTATGAGACACAGAAACATGCATTTACTTCATAAATGTTTTTCTGGAAATATTCGAAATTCTTGAATGGGTAAGTAAACACCCGGTTCCCGATTGACGCGGAATCGGGTGTTTGACATGGGGATTTATGGGAATGGCTTGTCCCTTCTTCGACCGGCTGTTCATCCAGTACGTTCTATCATAGTAATCTCCCTCAATACGGGCGTATATCTGCAATCATAGTTTAATAGGTCATTGATGCTTAATATATACCCAAGCTCCTTTATAGCTTGTGCATAAAATATAAAGAGCTCATCTGCACCGAGCCGAAATATTTATTTTATCAGTAGGGGGGATATTTATGAAAGGATTAATCCTGTGTGCCGGCCGAGGGACGAGACTGCAGCCTTCAACATATACCAAACCAAAGTGCATGTTACCTGTTAACGGGGAGTATATTCTTGTCTCAATCATTAATAAACTTGTTGCGGCCGGAATCACCGAGATTGGAATCGTAGTGAACCATTCGCAAGGAGAGATCCGGCAAACGATTGGAGATGGGGAGCGATGGAACGCCTCGTTAACCTTTCTTCTGCAAAAAGAAGCAAAGGGACTGGCGGATGCGGTCAAAAGCGCGCGGTCCTTTGTGGCGGATTCCCCTTTTTTAGTGATGCTTGGCGATAATTTGTATGAGGGTGATCTGATGCCATTCATCCGATCATTGGAGGCGGGTAAGGCTGCGGCCTCGATCCTGCTTCAACAGGTTAAGGACCCTAGTCAATTTGGCGTTGCCGTCATCCATGATGGACAAATTGTCAGTCTGGAAGAGAAACCCCGCATCCCTAAATCCAATCTGGCGATCGTCGGTGCATATGCTATTACTGCAGCTATCTGGCCGGTATTGGACAGACTGGCACCCTCCCCACGTGGAGAATACGAGATGACGGATGCCATCCAAATGTTAATCTCAGAGGGCAAGCATGTTGCGTACAGCATAACGACCGCACCGTTTTTTGATATCGGGACCCATGAACGATGGCTTGAAGCGAACCGATACAAGATGGATCAAGATCCGCAGAACTTCATGAACTCATCTGACATCCACATATCTGCTCAATTCATTCCTCCGGTTAGGATTGATCCGACTGCAAGTGTAACGAACAGTGTTGTTGGACCTTATGTGTATATTGGTCCGAATAGCGTGGTGCAAGATTGCATTCTAACGAATAGTATTTTAACTGATCAGGTGGAATTGTCTCATGTTCATGCGGAAGGAAGTGTTTTTGGATCATATGTTCATCTGGCTGAACAAGAAATTCAGGAGCGGCCGGCTCGTTATATCCTGGGCGATCGTGCATCAGTCACAAGAGTCCAAGGGGATTCGTAAAATGGATTCAAAATAAATTGCATATGTACTGGGGAATAGTCCAATCCGGTCACTGGGGCAAACATACACTTAAAGTAGTCGAATGCATCAGGCAACTATGCAAAAGATACTTTAAAGGTAGGTGATCGTTGATAATGGTTGATTTAGTTTTAACGATTAACGATAAAGACGGGAGCTATACGGAGCATGCGGGTGTTGTTCTTGCATCAGTTTTTGCTAACACCCAGCAAATGATTAATGTGCACATTGTGCATGATGATTCCCTAAGCGAAGAAAACAAGTTAAAGCTCACTCAATTAGTGGATGTATTTCATCACAACATCTTTTTTTATCATGTTTCAATTCCTTGGGATATGCAAGAGGTTGCAGCCGGCGTGCATAAAATCGACTACTGGACAATGGCCAGTATGTACCGTTTGTTGCTTCCGATCATTATTCAGGCTGACAGGGTTATTTATCTCGACTGCGACATTTTGGTTAATATGGATATTAATGAACTATGGAGCATCGACCTGGGAGAACATTATTTGGGCGCAGTACTGGATCAGGGCGAAAATTTGCTGGAGTACTTCATCTCACTCGGGCTAAGTGCAGAGCTGTATTTTAACTCAGGGGTCATTCTGTTTCAACTGAACAATATCCGTGGTAAAGAGAACTGGTATGGCGAAATGCTAGATTTCTTGCGTAATTACCCCACGATGACCATGCCTGATCAGGATATTCTGAATGCTGTTTATAGCTCTAACTATTTGCAAATGGATCAGCGTTTTAATACGTTTGCTCATAGCGATCTCGATTTAGAGAATAAAATTGTGCATTTCGCCGGAGACAATAAATGGTGGGATGTCAATTCACCCAATGCACCGATATACAATAATTACCTTGCCATGACTCCGTGGGCCAGAGAGCTTACACCAGTGCCGGTTTCCGAGCCGGCGCCGGCTGATATCCCGGCCGATATCCTGGCTGAACCGCCAGCTGGTATCCCGGCTGAACCGCCAGCTGGTATCCTGGCTGAACCGCCCGCTCCGGAAATCCAGCTCCCGGAAACTTCAGTTCTGGAAAACCCGGCTCCTGAAGTGCCTGCACCGTCCCCGGAAATTCCTGTGAAGCGGCACAGACGTAAACGCCGCAGAACGTTGCGGCTGATACGCAGACTGAGAAGAAGAAGAATGATCCGCGCCAAATACCGTTCAATCAAGCGGGCAAGGCTGATTAAGTACCGGTATGCAAAGAGAAAGGTGCTGAAACTGAGAAGGAGAAAGCTGCGTTCACTGAGAAGAAAGAGCAGATATGTGATCCATCAGGTCTCGCTGAAAAAAAGCAAATATACCCGGAAGCGTAAGCGTGTCTCATAAAGTAGGTTAATGAATATAATCCCGCAAAAGAAGCAGATGTGTCGGATACCCCGGCAGACCTGCTTCTTTATTTTTTTGTATTTCTACTGGCCAATGCAATCAGGCAAATAAAGAGGAAAGAAAGTTCAGGTCTGCTCCTCCCCCATTGGCAGGAATACTCCCTCGGATCGTGGAATATAAACCGGGAGCAAAGGATTCGAAATACAGGCGTATCCTGGATATGTCCTAACCGCAGGAGGAGAACAACAATGAAGTCTATCACTGTTCAAGGTCTTACGGAGAAGTTCCATTTGGAAGTGCTGGCGGGCTCCAGCCGTATGGACCGTGAAATCACCCGTCCACGGACGCATAGACCGGGGCTGGAGTTTGTCGGCTATTTTGATTTTTTTCCCATGGAGCGGGTGCAGGTGCTCGGCCGTAAGGAAATTACCTATTTATTGACGCTAAGCGTAGAAGAGCGCATGCTGCATATTGGAAATATCGTTAAATATCATCCACCGTGTTTTATTGTGACCTCAGGGCAGCAGGAGATCCCCTACCTGACTTTATTCTGTGACCAGGAGGGGATTCCGCTGCTGCGGACAGGTGATACCACAACAGAGTTCATTGCCAAGCTCGACAGCTATCTGGTGAAGACGCTGGCGCCGGAGCTGTCGATCCATGGAGTATGTGTGAATGTGTCAGGCATCGGTGTTCTGCTCAGGGGCAAGTCCGGGATTGGCAAAAGCGAGACCGCACACACGCTAATCGGCAGAGGCCACCGGTTCGTGGCAGACGATATTGTGGTGCTCAAGAAGCTGGGCCCGTCCACACTTCTCGGGACACATAATGAGACCACACGTGAATTTCTCGCACTGCGCAGTATTGGCCTGATCAACGTGGTGCGGCAATACGGACGCAAAGCCTTTCAGGACGAGACGCGCATTGTGCTCGATATTGAGCTGTGTCCATGGCAGGAGAATTCACTGAACAACGACTTGGAGCTGGTGCCCAAGTTCACGGATTATCTCGGTGTCCAGATTCCTCATATCGAGGTCCAGCTTCAGCCGGGGCGCGATGTAGCGGGGTTGATCGAAGCGGCAGCCAACAATTGGTACCTGAAGCAGCTTGGCTACAGTGCTGCTGAAGAGTTCATGCAGCGGATTGAGAATGGAATGGAGTCTTAGAACGATAGAGCAGCCGTTTCCCGTCATAACCGGGGAACGGCTTTTTGCCGTGTGCGCCTGGGATGATACCTGATGCAGTAGTGTGCCAACGTACAAAATGCTTGCTTAAGCATACAAAATGTTTTCTTTTCATACGTTACCTAATATTTTAGCGATTGATATATTTATATGTAAGTGCTTACGTGCAACAGGAGTACTCATTGGCATCGAAAGACTGCATAGAAAGGTGATCAGAACATGAGAAATAGAGTAAAGGGTATATCCGTGGTATTAGCAGTATTGTTGATGTTCAGTTCATTTTCATTCCAAATGGGGACGGCGAAGGCTACAGCTTCGAATGGTCCGCAGATTGTGAACGGCGGTTATGAGACGGATTTCTGGGCCGACCATTCATGGAGTGTAGAAACGGCAGACTGGAATCAGGTAGAGATTAGCCGTTTTGCATATGCCACTGATAAATGGCTCACACCGGATCAAGGAACTTATGCATTTAAATATTGGATGAAAGATGCGGCGACTGGAAATCAGGCCATCACGGTGAAGCAGACCCTGAATTCTCTTCCGGCAGGGAGCTATGAATTGTCGGTCAAGTCGATGGGCGGCGCTGGAACAGCAGCGGGTAAGGTTGAGCTGTTTGCGGGAGACGGCAAATCATCCGTTACTGCCACTACCGGTTACAATGCCTGGGGAACGGTCAGTCTGAAATTTGTATTGGCACAGAATACCTCCAGTCTTGTCATCGGGGCGAATATCAGCGGTGCTCCGGCAGCGTGGGGATATTTGGACAGCTTCGAGCTGAAGCAGACAGGCGTAGAAGCTGCTCCGCCGGTAGCGGCAGATATTTTTGTGAAGAAGGTTGAAGGACTCTCGCCTGACTTTATTAAGGGTGTGGATATTTCCAGCATCATCGCTTTGGAGAATAGCGGAGTCAAGTTTTATAATGAGGCCGGAGCAGTGCAGGATATTTTTACAACGGTACATGAATCCGGAGTGAACTATGTTCGGGTGCGGATCTGGAATGATCCTTTTGATACAGCGGGCAGGGGGTATGGAGGCGGCAATAATGATCTGGCCACCGCCATTGAAATCGGCAAAAGAGCCACCGCCAATGGAATGAAGCTGCTGGTGGACTTCCACTATTCCGACTTTTGGGCCGATCCGGGCAAGCAGCACACGCCCAAGGCATGGGCAAATCTAAGTTTCGAAGACAAGAAGAACGCGCTGTATACCTATACCAAAGAAAGCCTGCAAGCCCTGCTAGATGAAGGTATTAATGTCGGCATGGTACAGGTAGGCAATGAAACCAACGGACAATTCGTCGGGGAATCCGATTGGACGAAGATGAGCGCATTGTTTAGTGAGGGAAGCAGAGCGATCCGGGAAGTCAACTCTAATATCCTGATCGCGCTGCATTTTACGAATCCGGAGTCATCGGGCAGATATGTTTCCTATGCACAGAAGCTGAAGGATAACCAAGTAGACTATGATGTGTTCGCGAGTTCCTATTATCCGTTCTGGCATGGCACATTAAGCAATTTGACATCTGTTTTGAAGCAGGTAGCCGATACTTTTGGCAAAAAGGTAATGGTAGCCGAAACCTCTTACGCGTATACCGCTGAAGATGGGGACGGACACGGAAATACAGCGCCGCAAAGCTCTGGCCAAACCTTGGATTATCCCATCAGCGTTCAAGGCCAGGCCAATTCAGTCAGAAATGTGATTGAGGCGGTTGCCAATGTTGGTGAAGCGGGAATTGGCGTGTTTTATTGGGAGCCGGCATGGCTTCCGGTAGGTCCGAAAGAAAACCTGGAGCAGAATAAACTCCTGTGGGAAAAATACGGTTCAGGTTGGGCCGCGAGCTATGCGAAGGAATATGACCCTAAAGATGCAGGGGTGTGGTATGGCGGAAGTGCGGTCGACAACCAGGCATTGTTTGACTTTGATGGTCATCCGCTTCCTTCGCTGAATGTATTCAAATATGTGGATACTGGGGCGGTTGCTCCGCTTGCCATTGATGAAATCGGGGCGGTCTCGGTGACTGCGATGGCCGGGGAGCCGGTTGAATTACCGACGGTCGTAAGTGTTACTTACAATGATGGAAGTACCGGAAAGATACCGGTGGTATGGGATCAAGCCGCACTTGATCAGGCGACCAGCCAAGGGGCTGGCAGCTATGTAATTAGCGGAACCGTAGAAGGCGGTCATGCGGTGAAGGCTTCGCTTGTCATTAAAAAAGAGAACTTCATCGTTAACGCGGGTTTTGAGAATAGCGACAGAAGCATGTGGAAGATCACGTACGGAGAGGGAAGCACACCTCATACGGATTATCAGAATAAGGTTTCTGATGCCAAGACAGGTAATTATTCGCTTCATTTCTACTCCGCAAACCAAGTCAACTTTAGTGTAGTACAGACTGTTTACGGGCTAAAGCCGGGATACTACAATCTCTCCATGTCCATTCAAGGGGGAGATGCTGTTCATCCCGAGATGAACCTCTTCGCCGTGACGGGCGGACAAGAAGTGAAAGCGGACACCGGGGTTAACGGGTGGGGGCAATGGAATAACCCTGAAATCGGGAATATCCTCGTTACCGATGGGAAGCTAACGATCGGAGCCAATATTAAGGCCGATGGCGGCGCATGGGGAACGATGGATGATTTTTACCTAAGCTTTGCCAAAGATATGGAGCAGGAGCCTGATCCAGGAACGGGGACCCCAGGAAATCCTGGCGGAGAAGTACCTCAGCCGGGGAATCCTGGCGGAGAGGTGCCACAGCCGGGGAATCCTGGAGGGGAGCAGCCTCAACCTCAACCGGAGACTCCGGCTACTCCGCAGCCTCAGCCAGAGACGCCAGTTAGCCCGCAGCCATCTGCCGGAGGGACACAACCTGTGACCGAGACGATCACAGTTAACGTGGATGGCGGGAATGCAGGGGGGCAGCCGGTATCCAATGTGGTTATTAACCGGACAACCCAACCGGATGGAACCCAAAAAGACAAGGCTGATTATACAACGGCCAAGGCACTTGAAGCCGTAGGTAAAGTTACTGCAGCGGGGCTGGATACAGTCCGGCTAGTCCTTCCGGATAAGGAAGACAAGGTTTCCGAGCTGGATCTTGGATTGTCCCAGGATACCTTGAAGACACTTGCTTCCGGCAAGGTCAATCTGGAAATGTACACGAATAATGCAAGATTGATCCTGCCACAGCAGACTCTAACTCTGCTAAACGGAGATTATCGGTTCAAGTTCATCCCTGTGAAGAATACGGCTGCGGTCAAGTCTGTAGAGGAACGGGCCAAGAAGGAGGCTGTCGTCCAAACGGCTGCAGGTACCGGAAGTATAGAAGTTGTAGGACGTCCGGTGACCATTGAGACGAGTCTGAAGGATCAGCCGGTCGACTTGATTCTCCCGATTCCAAGCCACGCTGTTCCCACCGGTGCGGCTGATCGGGCGGCATTCTTAGCGAAGCTGGTGATCTACATTGAGCACAGCGACGGCGAGAAAGTGCTGGTACAGCCAGAAGTGGTGCAGTATTCAACCGAGCAGCTTGGACTGAAGTTCCGCGTGACCAAATTCAGCACATTTACTGTACTGAGTATGGATAACTGGGTAGCATCCCAGCAGAAACCGTCCACGCACCAACCCTATATGAAGGGGTATCCGGATGGCGCCTTCAGACCGGGTCAAGCGATGACCCGAGCTGAAATGGCAGCGGTTCTGTCCCGGATTGGAGCAGGTCAGAATACAAAGGCCCAGACTATAAGCTATAAGGATATGAGTGATTTTGGGTGGGCAGCAAACGATATTGGTACAGTAACATCGACCGGATTAATGACAGGATACAAGGACGGAACCTTCGGACCCAATGTGTTCATCACCCGGGCTGAAATGGCAGCCATTGTGGTGCGCTGGATGAATCTGAGCGGAGAGCCCGCATCCTCATTCACGGATACTCAGGGTCACTGGTCAGAACACAATATTGCCTTGGTTCAGCAGGCAGGGTATATGAAGGGGATGCCGGACGGAAGCTTCGGACCGGATAAGCTGCTCAGCCGGGTAGCAGCGGTGACTTTAATCAATAGAGTACTTAAGAGAGGACCTTTATACGGTTCCCTGACTCCGGCATGGTCAGATGTGCCCCTGGGCTATTGGGCCTTTCAAGACATTGAGGAAGCCTCCGTCAGTCATAGCTACACCCTTCGGGAAGCTGGCGGGGAAGAGAACAAGGGGGAGTAAGAGGAGGGACAAGAGGGGGAACAAGAGGGAGAACAGGGTCAAGTAGCAAAATCCTTCCGCATCTTATCAACAATTCCCTTACGATGGCCTTCTGTTGTGGATAAGATGTGTATAGTTGCCGAAGTGGAATTAGTCCACTTAAATAGACGAAAAAGCGTTCTGCGGAGGTAATAGTGGGAAAGAGTAGACTTAATTTAAGCGAATTTACCCGAAAGGGTGGAAATCGGCCGGATTAGATCTACTTTTTCCAACATGCGCTTGCGGAGAAGTGGGTGAATAAGATTTAAGTTCACTTTGTCCAACTTGCTTGCTGCCGAGTCTAATGAGGCCATCCAAGCAAGTCTAAATCAGAAATCCACAACGGCTATACTGTCCAGCGAAGGACGGTGTAGCCGTTGTGTCTTGGGAGTAGTCCGGGCATCCTCCCCGTGGGCCAGCCAAACAGCTGGTGCAGATTCTGATACTTAGTCTTCTAATACGCAGGAGTCGGAGTGTTGACCTTGTCGACGACCATCAGGCCGTCGAATTGCTCCTTCGGAACAAACTTCATCGACATCGGAGCAATGACCTCGCTTGTCATCCCGTCTTCAGCGGCATAGATTGGCTTAAACATCCAGCTGTTGGCGGCCTTTGCCTTGGTGTGGCCGGACAGGTCGACAAAAGTATTGGCGTAGCCAGACTTCATAATGGTTTGCTCCAGGCTGCCATTTGGCATAGGGGTGATTGAAAATGGCTTCATAGTTGTAATTGAAACGGTCTTGCCTCTGTTCATAAAGAAACCGACTACGTACATTTTATCCTTGAGCTTTTGGTGCAGGAGTTCTCCCATGCTCTTGAAGCTGCCCACCCATTTGCCGCCCTCGAGCACCCGGATGTCCGAGGTGTTTTTGGCAAGGTGGTCATTATGTGCCCACAAAATGATTTTTTTACCCGGATATCGGACTTTCATCAACCATTCCACATGCTCGGCCATAGCCCGGTCGCGTGCCTCGTAGGATTCCTGCACATTTGTAATCAAGCCACTTTGCAAAAATTGCACACGATCCTCCAGCGATTTCAGGACAACATCGACGATATAAGGATCATTTGGATAGGCCGCCGCAAATTGCTTCCGCCGGTCTTTGATGAACTGGATATACTTTTCATATTCCGGTATATTACGCTGGTTTACCTGTTCCATCCCCTGCTTATACTCTTTACTCTCAGGATGCAAACCATATTCATTCATTATGTCATAGAATTCGGTGACTGCCTGCAGATCAAAATGTTCAAAGGCCTTCCCGTATTCCTTGTCTTGAGTGGCGATGAAGTCTCTCACGCCGTAGGTCAGCAGAGGGTTAGTGAACTGGTTATCAAAACCGGCCAATTCCAGTGGCTTGTCTGTCTTACGCGACTTCTTAATATAGTTGAACAGCTCAAGCGTCTCTTTGGAGTGCCAGACCGGCAGGACGGAATACATCATCATCTGGGTGGCAGTCAACTGATCGGCTTGTTTGTTGATAAATTCGGCATCGCCCAGGCCAGATTCAAAGGCAATGACATCAAATCCAAGCTCTTCATGCAAATATTTAATCATTTTCGTCTTTAGACTTGCGTATTCGGCTACCCGGTGAAAGTTCTCACCCAGACTGACTACCGTTTTACCTGCAAGCAGCGGCTTTAGAAAGGCCAGATCGCTGTAATCCTCTCCGCGGAGTGACTTGATCTCGTGCGCATAGGCCAGCGGCTTCGAAGCAGACTGTGGTACAGCTCCCGCAAAAACGCTCTGGCCGGGCAACAGCACCAGCAGTGCAGACAATAGAGTGATTACCCTCCGGTTCCATTTTAATTTCACAGACATTGGTGTTCCTCCTCAAATGGGTTATGTATACCTTTTGCCCTCATTATAGGAGACGTTTATAAAGATTTGATAATGATTCAAAGTGAAAAAAAAGAAGGCATCCCGCGAAGGATGCCCTTTGTTTGTCCGCTATGGGTTTAGCCCTTAACCGCTGACCCAACGGTAAGCGCATTTTCGACTTGTTCGCTGAACAGCATGTAGATTAGGACGGTAGGCAAGCTGGCAATGGTCATGGCTGCTCCCATTGCACCCCAGTCGGTTGTGAATTGACCTTGGAAGAATAGCAGACCCAGCGGCAGCGTCTTTAGGCTTTCCTTGGTAATCAGGATGACGGCCATCGTGAATTCGTTCCAGGAGTTCAGGAAGATAAAGATGACCATCGTGGCGAGCGCCGGCTTGATAATCGGCAGCATGATGCTGAAGAATGTCCGGTAGATCGAAGCTCCGTCAATACAGGCCGACTCCTCCAGCTCGTTAGGAATACTGCGGAAGAAGCCATAGAATACAATAGAGGTAAAGGACAGGTTAAAGGCGATATACGGCACAATCAGCGCACCATACGTATTGGCAAGATGAAAGTCTCTGACCAGAATAGCCAGCGGAATCATAATGACCTGAATGGGGATGAACATGCCTATCATAATATAAGTGTGGGCGATGCCGCGCAGCCGCCATTGCAATCGGGCCGCCGCATAGGAGAACATGACGGACAGAACGATTGCCCCAATAACGGTTGCCCCCGCAACGATTACACTATTCATGAAGTATACCGGCACATTGTATTTGGACCAGGCATTCGAATAATTTTCAAATCTTAGATGAGTCGGGAACCCAAAGGGATTGGTTACGAAGATCTCGTCATTATTTTTTAGCGAGTAAAAAATCATCCAGATCAACGGATACACCGACAAGATTGCATACAGCCACATAAAGCCTGTGACGGGCAGGTTGTTTTGGCGCACCTTCTTAATAAGCCAGGCCATATTTGGACACTTCCTTTAATAAGTGATTCGTTCTCTGGCAACCAGACGGTTGATGATCAGTGTGGCAAGCAGGCATTCAATGACCAGCATAGCCGCCGCCGCACTTCCATAACCGAACTCTCCCACACGGAAAGCGGAACGATACATCAAATAGGTAAGTGTATAGGTTGAAGTTCCTGGTCCACCACCGGTCATAATATACATATTTGCAAAAGCATTCAGTCCTCCCGTAACTGCGAAGACCAGACAGAACTTATACGTTTCAGCCATCATGGGAATCATGATTTTGCGGATCGCCTGCAGTTTGGTTGCACCGTCAATCCGGGCCGCTTCCATATATTGCTCGGGTACCGATCTTACTCCCGCAAGGATCAGAGCAAAGTGATAGCCCATATACTGCCAGGCATTGACGAAGGCCACGGCGATGATCGCCGATTTGCTGCTTGACAGCCAGTCTTGCTGATAGTGAATGCCGAGGATCTCGAACAGCTTGTTCATGAGACCATATTGCCCGTTATAAATGGACAGCCATAATTGGCAGACCACTGTAATCGACAGCACAACGGGGATGAAATAGCTGATTCTCAGCAGACGGCGGCCCTTAACGACTCCATCGGCGATGACAAAAGCCAGAATCGAAGCGATACCGATCTGTGTAACGGTAATGATGGCTGCAAAGATCAGCCCATTATAGAGAGAAGTATAGAACACACTGTCGTCAAATAAATTCTTATAGTTGTCAAACCAAATGAAGGTTCCTGCTGTTAGACCGTCCCATTCATATAAACTGCGGAAGAAAGTCTGCATGATCGGGTAGAACACCATAATGGTATACAAAAGGAGTGCAGGCAGCGTAAATATGGCAATCGCTGTCTTGTTCCCTAAAAATTTCTTCATCTCTTCACATCCCTTGCTGGTAGCTGCACAATCCATAGCTTTGAAGAAAAAGATAGGACCCGCCCGTACCCAAGGTCTAGGCGGGTCCTATTCAGGTGGTGCTGTTTATTTACCGTTTGGTATTGCTTTGGTTACATCTTTAATGAATTCATCTACGCTGTAACCGCCGGTCATCAGGACCTGTGTGGCATCTTCAATGGCGGCCTTGAATTTAGCATCAGAGAGACCCCAGTCGAAGGCGGTGGTACTGGTGACCTTGGAAATATCCTCGGACAGCTGCTTCATCATTGGAGGGTATTCTTTTACAATAGGCTTATCCACTTTGGTGGCTACCATCGGATTGCCGCGCTCGGTGTATTTGAATTCGGCATACTTCAAGGAGATGAAGGCCGCTACTTTGGCTGCCAGCTCAGGATCCTTAGTGTCCGGATTCACTGCATAGCCGCCTGGATTTCCTCCACCGACAAAAGCATATTTGTTCTTCTCATAGGAGGCTGCGTCTGCGGCCGGGAAGTACATCCAGCCCACTCTGTCGCCGAGCTTCTCCGTGGAAGTTGCAATTTCCCATTGTCCATTCAGGAACATGGCGGCTTTGCCTTCATAGAACAGGGAGGCTGCCTGGTCGAAATTCAGGTTGGTTGCGCCCTTAGGCAGCAGGCCGGCCTGGATCAGTTTATATAATTCCTCTGTGGCTTGCTTGTACGCAGGATCGCTTGGCGATGCCCCGCCGCTTTGCAGCTTCAGAATGCCTTGCGGCTCTGTGCGTGTTGCGAACACATCATAGAGTGCAACGGTTGGCCATTTCTCTTTGGCGAACAGGGACAATGGAGTAATTCCCGCTTTGTTAAAGGTTTGAACGGCTGTCATCAGCTCGTCATAGGTGGTAGGAACTTTAACATTATTTTTCTCGAACAGCTCCTTGTTGTAGTAGAGGAGCATGAATTCGTTGCCGGCATAAGGATAGGCATAGATATGGCCGTCTTCACTGATTAGCGTATTCATCGTACTTGGGTACATTTTGCTTTTGAAATCATATAGATCGGAGTATTGGTCCAGCTCCAGAATATTGCCTGATTTCTTGAAGGTATTAATAATGTCTGTGCCCGCCTGGTAGATGTCCGGCAGGTTCCCGGTTGCGGCGTAGGTTTTGAGCTTCTGCCCGTCATCCTGAGCCTGTACCTCCAGTTCCAGCTCGACATTGGGCATCTCTTTCTTCAATTCCGCGACAGCGTAGTCATAAGGGAGCTTCGTGTCATCATCGGAATATTGGGCATAAATACGCAGCTTGACTGCTTTTTCCGGTGCTGCCGTTGTTGCCGCTGCTGCTTCTGTCGCTGCAGGTGATCCGGCGTTTGCTTCTTTTGCTGCTGTATCTGTGTTGTTGCCCGCTGATCCGCATGCGCTTACAAACACTAGGCTTAAGCCCGCTAGAGCTGTGGCTACTTTCTTCATTCGGGTGACCCCCTTCAATGTTGTTTTCTGACTTAAGTATAGTAAGAGCGGGCCAAGGTGATAAGGCAAAAACTGCGTGCTTCTGGTAAAATCCGCGCAGAAAGAATCTTTAACTCCGGTTCTTCTCATACTCGCTGGGGGAGTAGCCGTAGAATTTCTTGAAGCTTTTGCTAAAATATCCTGCGTCGCTGTAACCGACACTCTCGGCGATGTCGGATAAGCGCAGACCGCCTTGCCCCAGCTGTTCTTTCGCTTTTTTCATCCGGTATTGTGTAATGTAATCGCTCAGTGTCACGCCGAACTCCTTCTTGAATACAGCCCGCAGATAGCTCGCATTAATGAATACATGCTGGGCGACCTGCTCCAGTTGAAGCTCAGGATCGGGATAACATTGCTCTATATATGCTTTAGCCGATTGTGCAATTTTCGCGGCCCTTGTATTTTTATACTGGCCCGTGTACCGGATGGCCTTATGAAACAATTCCTTGATCCATTCAAAGGTCATTTCCAGCGACTCAAACTTGCGGATTTCGTTGTAGGGGAAAAAGTTCTCTCCGAAGCACTCTTCAACCGGATGGCCCGATTCTGTGATATAGGCGAGATTCACAGCAATCAGACCAATGCAGATGACATAGACATGTTCAATCGACAGCCGTCTTTCGAGAATGGAGTCAAATACACCATCCAGGATGTGCTGCACCCCTTCCGAATTCCGCATCCGAAGCTGGATCAGCAGCTTCTCGTTGACCTCTACGGGGTAAAAGGCCTGTTTTCCAACCTCAGTGGCAACCGATTCATAAGTGATCACACGGTCATGGCCGAGGACAAACTTATTCTGCAAGGCGACAAGCGCTTCCTGGTAGGATTCGTGGATATCCTTGAACCCTTGTTTACTGCGGCCGATGCCAATCGTAATCGTGAAATTCAAGTATTTCTTGATTAATTCACCGAGCCTTCTGTATCCGTCCAAAAAAGACGCCATAGGGTTGTGATGGTCCACATGTTCAATCAGTCCGACAATCCGTCCTTCCGGTCCATTGAAGATATGATGTTTCCAGCTGTCATCCAAGGCTTCGTTAAGGATATTCGTAACAGCGTATTTCATGAGCAGCCGTTCGCTTATTTTCTCCCATTTGCGGTCAATATGGTCGATTTCGATGCACGCGACAACAAAAACAGGGCTTTGAATGTGGATGTTATACTGCCCAAGGCGCGTCATAATTTCTTCATGGGTCAGCATGCAATCGCCGCTAATGAGCTGATTAAGGAAGCTTTCCTTTACGAGTTGCTGGTTCTCCTTATACGTTAAATTCTCCTGTTGAACCTTCCGGTGCTCCTGCTGCAGCTTGAGCAGGGTCAGCATCAGCTCGTCCTTGGAAAAGGGCTTCAGAATATAATCCTCTACCCCCAGCTTGAGTGCTGTTCGCGCATACTCAAATTCATTATGTCCCGTAATCAGCACGATGCTCATTTCAGGGTATTGCGCCTTCAGCTTCCGGGTAAGCTCCAAGCCATCCATGAAAGGCATGGTGATATCAATCAGCGCGATATCTACCGGATTTGCCGCACAAAGCTCCAGCGCCTCCACTCCATTCCTCGCTTCAATCGAAATCTCAAAGCCCAGCGTGTCCCAATCCAGCACTCCGCGCAGATATTCACGGAAGATACTCTCGTCGTCTACGATCATTACTGTCTGCATGTATATTATTCTCCTGACCGGCCCGGATAAGGGAGATTCACAGCGATCTCTGTTCCTTGTCCAAGCTTGCTTGAAATCTGCAATCCATATTCAGAGCCAAAATACAGTCTGATTCGTTCGTGAACACTGCTTATTCCATAGCCGACGGGCTTTTCCTGACCCCTCATGGCGGTTTCCAGTGCGTGCAGCCGTTCTTCGGACATCCCTACCCCGTCATCTGTGATCTTCAAGATCACCTTGCTTTCTTCCCTGTATCCGCTGATTATAAGTTCACCAAAGGAGCTCTTGGTCTTAAGCCCGTGATAAATCGCATTTTCTACAAGCGGCTGCAGGGTAAGCTTAGGAATAATACAGGGGAGAATATCCGGTTCGATCTCAATCAGGAAGTTGAATACATCCGAATACCGGATCTGTTGAATAGACAAATAGTCCCGAACGCTGTTCAGTTCTTCCTGTAACGTGATCTGGTCCCGGCCATTACTTAAGACCACCCTATAGAAGTCGGCCAGCGCCTTCGTGGTCCGCTGTACGTCCCGTGGTCTTCCCATGTCTGACAGCGTATAAATAACATCCAGTGTATTATATAAAAAATGAGGTTTGATCTGCGCCTGAATTAGAGCAAGCTCATATTCCCTCTTTTCCCGCTGCTCCTTGCCGATGTTGCTCAGCAACTCTTCAACCCGGTTCATCATCATATTAAACCCGGAGGCGAGGATTCCGATTTCGTCCCTGGACTTGACCTCCAGGTAGGGGTCCAGATGGCCTTCATTCACATGCTTCATATGACGGGAGAGGTTAATAATAGGCTTGGCAATAAGATTGGATAACATGCCTGCACCAAGAATCGCAAAGAACAGGCAGATGAAACCTATGAGGATGATCAACTGTGTAATGGTTTTGGTGTCCTCGTTCAGACGATTATAGGGGACCATAGAGATCAGCTGCCAGCCCAGCTTTGTAATATCTGCACGGATCAGAAGCATCCTTCCTGAGGGGGAAGGCTGCAGCAGATTTTGTTCAGCAGATCCCATCACCCAGTCTCTTAGAGCACCTCCGGGCAGCGGGTGTAATACCTGGCTTGGCTCCAGTGCAGAGACCACCAGGCCGCTGGGGTCAACAATCATGAAGGATTCATCCTGGATGGAGCCGATATTGCGATAGATGGCTGACAAGGCATCCTCCCGCACATTCAGAATGACGTAGCCCAGCGTCTCTCCGGTATTGATGTTGACAATTCGTTTGCCAAGGGAGAGCACCGGCTGTTCCGGGCTGGCGACCAGATAGCTGCGGCGCTCCATAGGAAACCAAATATTGGAGCCGCGGGAATGCTCCAGTGTGGTCAGCATATCGCTTCCCTGGAGCTGCTCGGCGTTCCTCTCCATCTCCAGATTTGAGCCATAGACCACACCGCTTCGGCTGATATAAGCTGCTGAATCCACATCCGGGAAGATCAGCAGCGCGTAACTTAACTGATTGGTGATTTGGGTGTAGAGCTGCAGATCCGATACCTGCCCGCCGTCTTCCGAATATTTCTCGACGATCACTTTATTCAGATTTAAGGTTAATATATTGGCAGCGCTTTCCGTATTGGTCAGCATGCTGTTCATGAGTGTAGTAATCAAGGTTGAATTGTCGGAGACACTGTTCACTGTTTTCTTGACAATAGCATCGGTATAGACCCGGTACGAGACAAAGCCTAGAATAAATAAGGGTAAGATAATCAGCGGAATGTAGACATACATAATCTTTTTGCGTATCAATAGCCTGTCGAACCATTTACCCGGATATAAACGTCCCCTGAATTGCATATTGCTCCTCCATTTCAGCCTGTTGACCCTATGTTCTGGTGCAACTGATAACGCGAATGTTAACACGTTTCATTAATATTTTGCAAAAGCAAAAATTGTAACCGTAGGAACAGTAGGAATCGCTTGGCAACCGGTGTTTCGTGTGAAATGATCGAGAGAAGTGGGTTGGGTGGGGCAAATCGATGAAACGGGAAAATGCGTAGCCGGAGGAGAAGCTTCGATTATCGTCTCGATAATGCAATGGCAAGCTTCATTATCTTCCTGTATCCAGATGTATATACACCTACAACTACAAGTGTGAAATGTATTGTCTAGATAATTATCATGCCATAATAATGGAGGGTTACTATGCCTAAAATCAGATGTAAATGTGGAGAGGTTCTTAGATTTGGTGATATACCTTGTGATATTGAATACAAATTCATCTCTGATGTTGAATATGATCAATATCAAGGACAAATCGATGCTGAAGAATTATACCTTAAAATGAAAAGTTTTCTTGAATGTAAAATATGCGGTAGACTGTGGTTTTTTTGGAATGGATTTGAAAATCCGCCTAAAGAATACGAATTAAAATAGTAATTGAAACTATTATGAAACCACATGTTAGTCAGTTTATCATGTGGTTTCTTTCAGCTAATCGTAAGAATATGTTTGAGGGGCAGATAGATAATCCACTGAGTTTGAATTTGTATACGTATGTCGTTAATAACCCGTTGATTTATACTGATCCTACAGGGCATTACAATAATTCTCACAGTTTATCTAATCAATCACGCTCATTCGTCGATGCTACAAAGTGGGGATTTTAATTGAATGCAATTGCTACCGTTTGGCTGGTTAACATATCAATCCTAATTTTTGGGTGGTGTCAAAATTACAAATTATTGCTTCAGGGTTTGAACCGGTACCCCGCTCCCCAGACCGTCTGAATATACTTCGGATTGCCCGGGTCCTCCTCGATCTTGTCACGGAGCCTGTTGATATGCACCGCCACCGTAGCATTGTCACCTACAGCGTCATAACCCCAAATTCGCTCGTACAAAGAATCTTTGCTGAACACGATGTCCGCATTGACTACAAGAAAATATAAAAGGTCAAATTCTTTTTTCTTCAAATCCAGCTCCCGGCCTTTAAGATAAGCTCTATGCGACTGGGTATTGATTACGAATGGACCCATTTCGATACTGCTGTTCTGAGCCATTGTTACATTTCCGCCTTTGAGGCGTTCATATTGCGCCAGGTTGGATTTGACCCGGGCCACCAGCTCACTTGGGGAAAAGGGCTTGATGATATAATCATCGGCCCCGAGTCCCAGACCGCGGATTTTATCAATGTCCTCCTGCTTGGCTGTAACCATCAGGATCGGGATGTCGAGCTTGCCTCTAAGCTTGCGGCACACGGAAAAACCATCCTCGCCAGGCAGCATCAAATCGAGCAGAACGAGTTGGAATTGTCCCGAAAGGGCCTTTTCTACCCCGGTTATCCCGTCTTCCGCGATCTCAACCGCAAACTGGTTAATCTCCAAATAATCACGCTCTATCGAAGCGATGGCGCTGTCGTCTTCAATAATTAATATTTTCTTCATGCTATTGCCCCTTTGCTTAGAACTGGCAGCTTGATAACCATACATAAACCGTCTGCCGAAGAGAGTTCAGCGTGAATACTTCCACCCATCCGGTCCACTGCCTTTGCCGTTATCGCAAGTCCTAATCCGCTGCCCTTGTTGGGATTATTGCGGGAAGGATCGCTGCGGTAGAACACGTCAAACAATTTCTCCAGGGCTTCCACCGGCACACCGGGCCCATCATCGGATAAATAGATAAAGACTTCGTTACCCTTAACTTCAGTACGTATATTTACATGGCCATGTTCTTTATTTTTGTACTTCAAGCTATTCTCCAGAATATTAGAAAAGACGCTGTTAAGTTGAACCGGATCAGCAAAGATGAGCACATTTTCGGCTAAAGCCGTAATATTCACTTCCAGCCCATTTTCTCTATATTCCTCTGCTGTGGCTTTTACCAAGGATAATATCTCCTGATTGACTTCTAGCGGTTCAGGATCGTAGGGATAATCGCCCAAGTCCATTTTCGAAAATAGGGAGATTTTGGCCACCATCCGGTCAATGTCCTCGGCTTTGGTCTTTATCATGCGGATATAGTTTTGTTGGGATTCCGGTGTCTGGGCCACACCATCCAATAAGCCTTCTGAATAGGCCCGGACAGAGGTTAATGGAGAGCGGAGATCATGCGATATTCCGGCAAGGAGCTCTTTTCGGTTCTCATCCTGTTTCTGTATAAGCTGAAGAGATTCTTTCAGGCGTACGGCCATATCATTAAAATCCTCGCAGACGGAGGCGAATTCATCCTTGTTCTCGTAGTGAATTCTAACATCCAAATTGCCGTCCCTGAGCTGATGAACGCCATCAACCAAAGTATCCAAGGGCAGCTTAATTCGTTTGAACACAAACCGGGTAAGAAAACGGTTGGTTAAGATAATCGCGACGATGATGCCGAGGAAAAATAAAATAACGAACATAATGATCTCAGGCGGGAAATCCTCATAATTGAAATCAGATATGATGTTGAAAATGATCACTGTATACGTTTTGCCGTTAACGTTCATCTTCTCTGCGTATACTTCTTCGTTATTGAGGGAGGCGGAGCCTTCTCCCTTCAATGCCCAAATCGCCCCTGTAAGCTCTTCGGTATACCGAATGTTAAGAGTTCCGAAGCTAAATATATTCTTTTCGGAAGAGTAAATATTCAGACTCAGCTCATTTTTTTGCAAAACCTGTTCCAGCGCAGTCTTGGTTTTTGCCTGCTCCTGCTGGTTTCCGTTCTCAAGAAATTGCTTAGCTTTCTGAATCAGATCATCGCGCGAATCATAGAACTGATCATCTTTTTGAACCCCGTCTTGCGAGGCTCGGAAAATAATCTCTCCGCCGACAAAGATAATAAGCAGGGAAATGAGCACAGGGATTACAATCATCAGGATATTCGAAATGAACAAGCGCCGCTTAATGGTCATACTGCGTTCCCAGCTCCTTCTTGTAGCCGTTTCTACTTGTTCAATCATATCATAGTACCCCGGTTCGTTAATCCGTGCGTAGGGCATAAATCGGCCGGAGTCTTGCTGCTTTGTTGGCCGGCAACAGTCCGAAGAACACACCGATAAAGAGAGAGAACAGGAACGAAATCACAACCATGTTCCAGGCGTAGCCTACCTGTAATGAAGTGAACTTGCCGACTAACCAAGTGAGCCCTAGTCCAACGCCAATTCCCACCACTCCGCCAAGGGTGCTTAAGAAGATGGACTCTATCATAAACTGCAGCAATACATCCCGCTTTTTAGCACCAATGGCCTTGCGAATTCCGATTTCCCGTGTTCGTTCGTTGACCGAGACAATCATGATATTCATGATCCCGATTCCACCCACAATCAAGGAAATTCCGGCAATTCCTGCGAGTCCAATCGAAAGGGTGTTGGTGGTTTTTTTTACAGTATCCATGATCTCCTTGGAGTCGTAAACAAAGTAAGAATCTTTGGCTTTAAGGAACTTCTTGTCCAGGATACTTCCGATCCTGCTCTTGACAGGTTTAACGTCTTCATCAGCCAGTACCTTGACGGTGAAATTTTGAATGCCTTTACTCTGAAGCAGCCGTTCAGCTGAAGATACGGGGATGAGAATTTTGTCATCATTTGATCCAGCCATTGACGTCCCTTTCGCTTGCAACAAACCAACGATTGTAAAGGTATTTCCATTAAGCTGTATATCTTTCCCAACCGGATTCTCAGTGCCGTACAGCTTTTTTGCAGTGCCCGCACCAATCAGAGCTACCTTTTGGCGGTACTGGATATCTATATCGAGCAGGAATCGGCCGGACTGGACATGGAAATCTTTCACCTTCTCGTAGCTCGGCGTTACCCCTTCGAGCGGGACGCTTCTATTCTTGGTACGGTATTTGGCGGTAATGTTGCTGCTGATGCTGGGGGACACGAGATCTACACCCGGGAGCTTGGCATAGGCCATCACCTCGTCATACTCCAATGAATTGACAGCTCCCCGTCCTGTGATCATTACCGCCATCTGGTTCGTGCCCAGATCACTGAGCTGACCAGAAATCTGGCCGGTGACGCCCTGTCCGACGGATACAAGCAGAATAACGGAGGATACTCCGATGATGATTCCCAGCATGGTAAGGAACGAACGAACCTTGTTGCCGATGATGCTCATGAGCGCCATGCGTATGCTTTGAAAAAAGATCATTCGTCATTTCTCCGATCTTCTACCAGATTTCCATCCTGAATCCGAATGACCCGTTTTGCCTGCTTGGCAATCTCCAGATCATGGGTAATCAGAATAATCGTATGCCCCTGTGCATTCAGCATCTTGATCATCTGCATCACCTCTTGCCCTGTCTTGGTATCCAGCGCTCCGGTCGGTTCGTCCGCAAGAAGCATGGGAGGATTGCCCGCGAGTGCTCTTGCGATGGCTACCCGCTGCTGCTGCCCCCCGGATAGCTCGCTGGGACGGTGATGCATCCGATCGTGAAGCCCTACCTTTTCCAGCGCCACTTCTGCCAGCTTTCTTCTTTCCCGGTGAGTCATGCCCCGATAAATCAGGGGCAGCTCTACATTTTCTACAGCGGAGAGCTTCGGCAATAAGTTAAAGCTCTGGAAGATAAATCCGATTTTCTCGTTGCGGATCTGCGCCATGCGGTTGTCTGACAGCTTTCTGACATCCTGTCCGTCAAGAGAATAGCTTCCTTCATTAGAGAGGTCCAGGCAGCCGATCATGTTCATGAGCGTTGATTTGCCTGAACCCGAAGGGCCGATAATTGCCACGAATTCCCCGTGGCTGATCGTAAACGAGAGTCCTTTTAGCACCGTCATCCGTTCTCCTGCCATCGTATAGCCGTGGACCATATTTTCAATCCGAATCAAGGGTTCACCGCTCATAGTCCACCCCCTGCGGGAGACATTTCTCCACCTCCGCTGTTTCCACTGTCTCCACCGTCTCCACCGAAGAAGCCCTGATCCTGGGAACTCGAGCTTGCGCTGCTTGGCGCGATAACGGTTGGAATAACCACCTGTTCCCCGAGCTTCAGCCCGCCGGTGATCTCAATCTGACTCTCATCGTGAACGCCGACGGTAACGGCCTTTTCTTCAGGTACAGGGGCTATGTCCGTTTTCGCCGTTTTCGCCGTATTGTTCAACACCTGAACGAAATATGTATCACCCTTCTGAGTCACGGATTCAATAGGAAGCACCAGAATCCCCTTCTTCTCTTCAATTTGAATTCTCCCCTGTGCTGACATTCCGGCCTTTACATCCCCGGGATCGGATAGACGGATCGTGACATCAAATAAGGATACGCCGTTTGTAATCTTGCCTTCATTTGCAATTGCGACCACTGTGCCAGAGTAGTTCTTATTTGCCAAAGCATCCAGTTTAACGGTGGCAGTCATTCCCAGCTTGATCTTGGGGATATCCAGCTCATCCACCCGGATGGTTGCGCTCAGATTCTGGTAATCGGTAATCTTGAAGGCTTCCGCGCCGTTAACGACTGCTCCGCCTGAAGATACGCTAATCTTGGTAATCGTTCCCTCCATCGGCGAGGTCAATGGGGCACGAGGGGTCTGATCCTTGTGCAGTGCAGCAATTTCAGCCTCAGTGGCGGCGATATCTTCCTTGGACCTTTCAATAGCCAGCTTTGCCGTGTCCACTTCGCCCTGCACCGCACCGTCCATTACAAGCTTCTTATACTGATCCTGTTTGTCCTGCAGCGCGTTTTGATTCTGCCTTAGGATGTTAAGCTGCTGCCTGAGGCTGCTATCCACATTTGTTGCTTTATAGGTCATCAGGAGCTGGCCTTTCTTAACCCGAGCGTTTGCGTTGACAAATACCCGGGCCACGTTTCCTTGATCCTTGGCGAAGACCGTTTCTGAGTGTGTAGCTTTGACAGAGCCGGAGCCTTTGACAATGACAGAGATATCTCCCTTTTGCACTGCGGTTGTTTTGACGGTTACTTCGGCTCCTTGCTTGTTTTTGTCTGGCGACAAGGTAACTACCGCAGTGCCTGTTGCCACAAGCGCAAGGATCACAGCCGATATCCAGACCCCTTTTTTTATCTTCATAATGATCCTCCACCGTTCGTGTTAGTGCTGTCCTTAGGGGCAGGGGTACTTGTGGGCTCGGGAGCCTTTGGTGTCGGGACGTAGGTCAAATTATAGTTTTGGCTTCCCAGCTTGATTCGCTCGCCCTGGAACTCGTCATACAGATTAAGAATGAAATTCCCGCCTTTCAGCGTCTTATATAAGCTGCTTATGAAGGTTGTGGAATAGGTCATGAATTGTCCCGGGGTAAGATCTGTACCGGGTGTCAGTGTTCTTTCCTGGCTTTGGCCGTAGGGGTCCATTAGCTGCACAACCAGCTTATGTCCATAGGTTCCCATATCATAGATGCTGCTCTTGCCCAGGCTGTAGGTCAGGTTGGTTGAGAGTGTTTCCTGGCCCTCCGTCAATGTCCCTGTAGCTCCGGTTATCGTGAGACTATAAGGGAATAATTCCACACCGCCGCTAAGTGCGGTTAGAGGAGCCGGCGTTTGCTTGTTCAGTGCGAGCGCTACAGTGTTGATGTAAGCCGTCGGCGTTCCGCCCGGCAGCGTAAGCTTGCCATCACTCACGCCTTCCCCGACATAGAGAGTCAGCTTGGAGGTGTCTACCGACACAGGCAGCTTGCTCCACACGGTTACCAGATTTTTGCCCTTAGGTCCGGTCGCCAGCTCCGATTGGCTGATTTCCGCTTCGTAATAATCATCGCCTGACGTCTTATAGTAAGCTACGAGCTTGGCCTGATCCGATTTACGGGTTTCTTCGCTGTTCATTTCCAGCTCTGTGTACACGATGTTCTTGCTTGTTCCGGGATATACAGTGGTCCGGCGTTCCTTGATCTCCGCCCGTTTACCCGGCGTTTCAATGTGGAACGATTTGCCTTGGTCTACCGTAAGGGCCGTAGCAGCTACCTGTCTTGTGTTCAAGGAGAGGAAGGACTCCGCAGTATCGCCAGAACCGCTGGTGAGCTCGATATTGATGTGCTCGAAGCCCAGCTCATAAGGGATTTTGCCGATCACATAATAACTAGCACTTTCCCCAGAAGCTAGCGTAGGGTCTGAATCGGCTGCAACCACCTGAATTGAACTGCCCAGATCGTGGGTTCCGGCTTTCATCGCGCCAGTGAGCGAAGGCATTGTAATCGTGGAAGTTTTGGTGTTGCGGATGCGAATTTTGGCTACAACCACATCTTCAGCGGACCAGGGCATACGCTCTACGGACTCGAGATTGATGCCGAAGGTTCCGTTGCTGTTATCCAGTACATATTCAGAGTTCACGTAACGGTCCTGCTCCAGCGCATAAGGAATCTGGTAAAAGGCCGTAGGGAAGATGATTTTGCCTTCAGCTGCGGGCTCTACTAACTGGAGCTGAAGCGTACCCTGACTCAGTTCAATCGGCACTTCTGCGGAGAACTGGAGAATTCGCTCCTCAAGCGGCTTCAGTGTAAGACTGCTGAAAGCTTTGGTATTTACCGGTAAGGTATAACCCTCTGCGGCTTTGACAGATACATCATAGCTCGGCAGAGTTACTGCTTTGTTACCGGCATTTTTCACCCGAAACTGCAGATTCCATAGTGCTTTGACACCCTTAGCCGTAACGGAGGCTTTTGTCAGCTGTGTCTCTACGGTATTACTACTGATGCTGAGCTTCTTCGTCGCATACGCAGCTACGCTGAGGCTCGGGGAGATAGAAGCAGGCAGCAGGAAGGAGGCCACGGGCAGGTCGGCCTTAAGCTCGGTACTTTCCCGGGTGATGGACAGTGACATATTGCTTGTATTGGTGTAGGAAGGGATTTCAGTCAGATAGTAGACTGTCCTCTTCTCCCCGGATTGCACTTTATAGTCGCGGCTGGTATCGCTTAACGTAAGCTCGAACATGGAGCCGCCGGAGGACTCCAGATATACCCGGTAGCTGGGAGCGCTCAACACCTTGGAGCCCAGATTCGTTAGGCTTAAGGCGATTTTGGCGTAGACCTTGCTGTTGAAATGGTAGATTTGCAGATTCTCTGGCTTCAAGGATACCGGAAGGCTGTTCATGGTGATCTTTTTACTCTGGCCCTGCTGGACGGATGAGGAATATGGTGTCGGGATGGCAAAGGTGCCCAGCTTCTTCTGGTAATCGGAACCGCTGAAGTCCCAACCGAACATGGATACTTTGATCCCGCTGAGCTTGGTGGTCTTACGGACATTCACGTAATATGTAACAGATAATTGGTCCTTGGGGGGGACTTCCACTTTGTTTTTATCTTCTGGTACAGGGTTGCTTTTGATCTCTATGCCTTCAGGAGTGGTTACTTTTGAGAATCCATTAAAAAGCTTATAGGGACTGCCGCTCGTATTGGTATAAGTAAGTGTATAAATGAGGCTGTTTCCGGTTTCCTCCTTAGCCAGCTGCAAATCGGTCAATCTGACGCTAACGCCAGCCTGAATGGAGATAGAGGCCAGCTTAGTCAGAGCATCGACACTCCGCGGAATGTCTTTATTTATAGGAATGCTGCCGGGTGCCGCAAACGCCGGCAAGCTGAGCTGTTGACTAGCTACAATCGCTCCTGCCAGCAGAACGGCATAGGCACGGTAATTCTTCATATACTTCCCTCCTAATATTCATAGCCCTATCATAAAAGGCAGTTTTAAAATAGGGATAAATAAAGAGGCGAAGAGTTCGTCGCAAACTTAAACAGCTGTTAAACTTTTTATAAATTGAACCAATTAGGCAAAAAGAGCCAATATCTGTTGTAAGACCCGAATGGAGGCCGGCCCTTATGAAGGACTTAGACTTGAACCCGTGGCTTATCCGGATGAGCCAGGGGGATGAAGAAGCATTCCAAGTCGTTTACGAAGCAACACGCGAGCATGCTTACCGGTTAATCGGTTACCTCGCTCCAAGCAGGAAAGATATTGCAGATATTATGAGTGAAGTCTATTTCGAGCTATACAAAAGTGTGAGCAGGTATGATCCGGAACTACAATTCAATTCATGGTTCAACGGATTGATTGTCAGGCAAGTGCGCAACTGGAAGCGGAAGGAGTGGCGGCTGTTCCGGATCACGGAAAAACTGAAGCTGAGCACCGCCAAATCATCCGATGCTGCTGCAGAGCTGCGGCTAACGGCGCTGGATGATCAGCTTGAGCTGCTTCCGGTTCTCCAGACACTATCGCTCAAATTCAAAGAGGTTATTGTCCTCCGCTATTATCAGGATTGCTCGCTGGAAGAAATCGCCGTATTGCTGAAGATTCCAATAGGTACCGTAAAATCGAGGCATCATCATGCGCTTAAGCAGCTGCGCCAGCGGTTCGACGAACTGGGATTGCGAAAGGAGGGGGATGGCTTTGTCTATTGAGCGGCAGCTGGTAGAGGAGTTCAAACGAGATTCCCGGAGGTGTCCTTCTGATCTGGATACCCGAATAGCGGCAGAATACAGGCAGCAGGTGATGCAACAAAGGGGAAAACCATCCATGTTCAAAACTAAAAAAACGCCGAAATTTGTCCTGATCGCCGCTATTTTCATTGTACTATGCGGGTTCGGCTATGCAGGCAGCAAGCTTCTGTTTGATGACCATACCGATAAGCTCTCCTCTAATTACAAAATCGAGCAGAAGCTGCAGCTCATTCCAGAGGATGTAGCGAAGATACGCGGTTCGCTTGCGGAAGTGAGAGCACAGCTAAACCCTGGAGAAACGGCGGTTGTATATTTTAAAGACCATGACCTTGAGGCTCAGGGAACCCCGGTTGTCTACGGCATCAATAAACCAGTTGTGCTTCCTGTAGAGGAGTGGAGAGCGGCCTTACAGAAGCATCATGTCGGGGAGAAGTTTCCTGAATCGATCCTTGGAGCCTACCATTTCGTAGAAGGAATGGAGACTTCACCCTTCCAATTCACGTTCGGGGCGGATGCCTACACACTTCTGGATGAAATGAAGGCTGAGAGCAAGAAGACGGGAAGTGAGATGCTGTGGCGTAAGACGGATGTGTCTGAAGATATTACTGAAACCTACACTTCTGTATACCGCAATGCGGCGGGCGACTCGATCTATCTGACCTGGCAAATTGCAGACGGCGCTCCCGGCGCCAAGGTATTCCAACTCGTTCCGCCCGGTACGGTGTATGAGGAACTTCAAATCGGCGGCCTAACGGCACATTATCTGAAGGACAGTCAGTCGCTGTTCGGGGAGAGCAGTGTTCATCAGGATGTAACATGGCTGAGTGCAGGTGAAGGCAAGAGTACTGCCTATCATGTGCAGACCGATTCCCGGACGGTGACCAAAGAGCAATTGATTGAAGCGGCTAAAAGCCTGTTCTAGACAGCTACAACAAAGAACGGTTGATCCATGATCCATGGAATCAACCGTTCTTTGTTTGGCCTGCATGCGAACTTGGGGTTACAGGAATGAGAAAAAAGTGCGCAGCAGCCCGCGCTTCCGCGGCGGACTCTGGATCCTCCCGGCTGCAGCGTTAGGCTCGTACGGGGAGAGGGGTGGGTCGGTCCGCTCCTGAATCGTTTCCAGAGATACTGCCAATTGCTTGATCATATGACGCAGGTCCTCAAGCTCTCCGCGCTGCTGGAGCAGCTGTACCGAGACTACCTCGTCAGCTTTATGTTCTAGTGAGCGTTCAATGTAATCGATTCGCGACAGCATGTCTTCCATAGGCCCATCCGGTGTGCGGAGGAGCGGGTTCTCCTGCTGTGACACGGGCTGCCCGGTGCCAGTAGCAAGATCCAGGTTGATGCACTCCAATGCTTCCCCGTGATTGATGCGGTCTTTAATCGATTGTAGCAGGCTGATTGCCTGCTCTGAGAATATATAATGTCCAAACCGGTCCTTTGGAAAGAAATCAGGGAACATGGCAGCCCAGCGTTTGATAGTGGTCTGGCTAACGGACAACAGCTCTGCGGCATCCTTTGTTTTCAGCATTTCCATTTCGGTTCCTCCAGTTCAGGTAGTCTTGCTATGAACAATTCGCCCTTCATAAGCGGCTCCCTGCACGGGTGACAAAGGAAGTGCTGATTCGATAAACAAAGTGCTATTACGAGAAATTATTTAAGGCGTGTTCGCTTGAAACAGGCTGTTTCTGTACTGGGTAAGCGGAGCCAGCCAGACGGTTCCTGTCCCCCGGTACACATTAACAAGCCCCTCGCCGGAGGCAGCGGAGCCAAGACGGGTTTTGCCTGACTTTTCTACGGTGAAATCCAGGGTGTTGGACCACATTAATGCAAAGTTGCCATCGACCTTCAGCACATCATTCTGCAGCTCAACGACAACGGCTTCCTCGGAGGGAATCGGTGCTTCCAGGGCCAGGATGCCTTTGCCTTTGGCGCTCAGATTGAACAGCCCTTCTCCGCCCAGTGCGGCAGAGGACAGATTCTTGCGCGCAGTAACGGCCAGCTGGAGGGAAGACTCACAGGCCAGGAACAGGCCGTCATCAATAACGATATGATCGTTGTCGACATCAATCAGCCACAGATATTTATAAGTGGTTTCCAGCAGAATCGTACCCGTGCCTTTGTAGAGAGGTTTGATGGCACTGGTTCTGGTTGCGGCGCTGGACACGATATTTCGCATCAGTCCACCGACCCCTTTTACCCCTGAGGTCATTTCAATATTCCCGACCATATACTGCATGGCCCCGGCACTCAGCGTAACCTCGCTGTTGTTCAGCTCAATCATGAGCTGCTTGTTGCGCATGTTGCTTTTGCTCATGAAGAAGTTGGATTGTGCTTCCGCCAAGGTGGTGCTGCTCAAATCCTCTTTGTACTCGATAACCGAAAATCCGCCAAGCTGTTCCTTGATCACAACATTGCTGTTATCTTTCAGATTATTGATGGAATAGGCCAAATGAATCCTCTCCTCTGCTGGGCAGTGATGTCGTAAGCGGAAGCAGTTCTGCTTCGAAGGTAGGTATTCGACACAAAGGGTGTATCTCCTTGTCCCCTAGAAGCCTCTCACACTGGAGGGGGTTCTTTGCTTGTGTTTTTTGAAGGTGCGGCTGAAGTAGTAAATATCATTGAATCCGGTGGCTGCGGCGATTTCAGAAACGGTCAGCTGCGTATGGCGCAGCATGGAGTCGGCCCGGTCCAGCCGGACGGCGTTAACATATTCGGATATCGTGTGTCCGGTCAGCTCCTTGAAGAGGCGGCTGAAATGGAAGCGGCTGAGCCCGGCGAGCGCCGCAAGATGGTCCACAAAGATAGGCTCACTATATCGGGTGTCAATATAACGAAGCACCGGAGCGAACCGCTCAATGGTCTGAATGCGCCGGGTCTGTTCGGCCTGCGACAGTACGGTTACCACATGTCCGCGCAGCAGCAGGGTAAGCAGGCGGTACAGCTCGGACTTGACTGCCAGCTCATAGCCGAATTCGCGGCGTTCGAGTTCGCGGATAATGGTCAGGGCACAGTCAGTAATATGCTGATCCCCGGAGATATGGTTGCGGAGCAGCAGACGGTTCTGCTGGATCGGTGCGATGAATTTGGTCTCTGCAGCGTCACTTACGGCGCTATGCAGTAATGAGGTGTCCGCGATAATCGCGTAATAGAGCAGATCGGCAGAGGCGCTTACGCCATAATGCAGCTCATTGCTGTTCACGGCGATCAGATCGCCGGCACGGACATGGATTGGTGTCCGTCCGCATTCGAACACCGCTTCTCCGCGCTCAATGAACAGAAATTCCAGATGCTCATGCCAGTGATGGGGAAACAGCACGACGCCTGCCCTGTCAAAGCGCTGGGTATGTACTTTGATTGGAAACTCGGGGTCCGGCATATCCATGGGCTCCCGCAGTTCCAGGTCATAGTTCAACATTGTTGGATCACACCTCCACCGCACAATTGTACAAATAAGACCGCAAGGCGCTGCATGGTCTTCATGATTGAAATCATTATAATACGAATCAGAACGTATGCAAATAAAAGAGAGAAGGTTCGTGGATATGATCAGGGTTGGCGTAATTGGAACAGGCTCCATCTCAGGCATGCATTTGAATGCCTACCGGAAGAATCCGCAGACCGCTGTGTATGCGGTGTGCGACCTGAATGAAGAGCGTGCAAGGGCGGCGGCGGCTGAGTATGGTGCGGAGAAGGTGTATACGGATTACCGCGCGCTGCTGGCTGATCCAAGCGTTGATGCAGTCAGTATCTGTACCTGGAACAACTCCCATGCCGAGATCAGCATTGCGGCGCTGCAAGCCGGCAAGCATGTGCTGGTGGAGAAGCCCCTCTGCCGTACGCTGGAAGAAGCGGTACAGGTTCAGCAGGCAGTGGAAGAGAGCGGCAAGATTTTGCAAGTGGGCTTCGTACGGCGCTACGATGCCAACGTCCAGCTGCTTCAGAAGCTGGTGGAAGCAGGGGAGTTTGGTGAGATCTACTATGCGAAGGCGACGACGTTAAGGCGTCTTGGCAATCCCGGCGGCTGGTTCGCTGACATCGAACGCTCCGGCGGTGGACCGCTGATCGATATCGGGGTCCATGTCATCGATCTGTGCTGGTACTTGATGGGCCGTCCGAAACCGGTATCAGTCAGTGCCAATACCTACCGGAAGCTGGGCAACCGCGCCCACGTGGAACATCTCTCTTTCTATAAAGCTGCTGACTACGATGCGGCGAATAATACGGTGGAGGATCTGGCGAATGCGCTGATCCGGTTCGAGAACGGAGCTTCGCTGTTAGTAGATGTCAGCTTTACACTGCATGCGAAGGAAGATGAAAGGTCTGTACGCCTGTATGGGGAGAAAGGCGGCTTTGAAATCGATCCCGAAACGGTGATTGTGCGTGAAGAGGCCAATACCATCGTCAATATCTATCCGCAGACGGATCATGCAGGATTCGATTTTAACAGTGCGTTCCAGTATGAAATTGATCATTTCACCAACTGTGTAGGGAGTGGCTCGCAGCCGCTGAGCCCTGTGCAGGACGGGGTGGAAATCATGAAGATACTTGGCGGGATCTACGCATCCGCAGCCAAAGGCGAAGAGGTGAAATTATGAAGCTCGGAATCAGCACCTACAGTCTGCACGCGGCGTTTGCCGCCGGAGAGCTGACACTGAAGGGCGTCCTGGAGACGATCGCCGACCTGGGGGCGGAACATGCAGAGATTGTACCCTTAGGCTTCAATCTGATCGACAATCCGGAGCTTATGGATGTCATTCTGCAGACTGCAGCGGACCGTGGCCTTGAGTTGTCCAATTATGCGATCGGTGCGAATTTTGCCGGACTGGAGACAGAGATGCGGCGGAAGGAAATGGAGCGGGTGAAGCGGGAAGTGGAGGTGTGTGCGGCACTTGGCATTCAGCGGATGCGGCACGATGTGGCCTCGTCACCTGATCTGTCCATCGTCCATTTTCTGGAGGAGCTTCCCCAGCTGGCTGACGCATGCCGTGAAATTGCCGATTATGCATCCGGCTTCGGCATTACAACGAGTGTAGAGAATCACGGGTACTTCATTCAGCACAGTGACCGGGTACAGGCATTGGTAAGCGCTGTGGACCGGGAGAACTTCCGTACGACACTAGACGTTGGCAACTTCTTGTGCGCCGATGAGAACCCGCTTACCGCTGTGGCCGGCAACCTCAAGATTGCCTCCATGGTTCACCTCAAGGATTTCTATGTCCGTCCGCAGGACCGGCATCCCGGAGAAGGGTGGTTCCAGTCTTCCGGTGGGAATTGGCTCAGGGGCGCGATCGTGGGCCAGGGCGACATCGATATGCCGCGTGTGCTCAGGCTGGTGAAGGAGAGCGGGTATGACGGCTATATATCCATTGAATTCGAGGGTTTGGAAGAATGCCGCAAGGGAACAAGGCTGGGCCTGGAATACGTCAAGCGGACATGGAATGCGATCTAATCAAATCACTTGAATATGAGGAGGATTACCGCCATGGCGACACCTGTTATCAGCAATAAAATCGGCGTGATCGTAGACAGCTTTCAGGTCGGGGTGAAGGAGGGCTTGCGCAAGGCAAAGGAAGCAGGCGCTGACGGGGTGCAAATCTATGCGGTACAGGGTGAATTCGATCCTGCTAATCTGTCTCCGACTGCCCGCCGTGAATGGAAGGAATATATCGCTTCGCTCGGGCTCGAAATCTCGGCTCTTGTCGGCGATCTGGGAGGGCACGGCTTCCAGGACCCTGCGCAGAACCGCGCCAAAATCGACAAGTCGAAGCGTATCATGGAGCTGGCCAAGGAACTGGGCACAGACATCGTGACCACGCATATCGGGATCGTTCCTCCGAACAAGGACAGTCAAATCTATGAGACGATGCACACAGCTTGTGAGGAGCTAAGCCGGTATGCGCATGAGATGAATGCTTACTTCGCGATCGAAACCGGGCCGGAGACTGCCGCGCATCTGAAAATGTTCCTGGACGGGCTGGGTTCCAAAGGGGTGTCGGTTAACTTCGATCCGGCCAATATGGTGATGGTGACCGGAGATGATCCGGTGCAGGGTGTTCATACCCTGAAAGACTACATTGTGCACACCCATGCGAAGGATGGCGTCAAGCTGGCTAATATCGATCCGCGCGATGTATACGGAGAGTACGGCTATGAAGCACCGGAGCTGGACCATGAGAAAATCGCGGAGATGGCAGAGTCCGGTTCGGCGTTCCGCGAAGTGCCGCTGGGAGCGGGAGGTGTCGACTGGAACGGTTATCTTCAGGCATTGAACGATATCGGCTACCAAGGGTATCTGACGATTGAGCGTGAAGTCGGCAGCAATCCGGAGGCGGATATCCGCCTGGCTGTTGAGTTTTTGAAGAGGTTCCGGGCATAGGCGAGGGCTAAGCGGCGGACTAGGCTGATTTACTGTATTGGAGATCCTGAAGTCCGGGTGAACATGGAAACGGCTGCCCTTTCTTGTGAAGGAGGCGCAGCCGTTTTTTGTTTGGAAATAATCTTCATGGTATCCAAATGAAATTGCTATAATCCAAGAGAGAAGGAAATTTTGGGAGGGCAACCAATGACCACACAAGAACGTTTAAAGACACAGCCGCTGTCTGCTGTAGCGCATGTAAAAGTCCATGGAAGAACCACAGGAGCACTTGCTCCGTTAACCCTGTTCTGGACGGGGAGTGCTGTTGAATTCAATGTACAGGGCTCAGAGCTGTGGATTGAGGTTGAGGCGGACTATGAGGTGTATGAGCCGTGGATTAGCATTCTGATTAATTCGGTCCCTGTAAGCAGACAAATGCTGACCGCAGGCCGGTACTGGATTTGTGTATTTAGAGGTATGAATGAGAACGCTATCAAAAATGTGCGGGTGGTCAAAGAGGTCCAGGCGATGAGCGAAGATCCCGCGTGCCTGCTGCAGATCCATGCGGTGAAGGGGGATGGGGAATTTCTTCCGGTTGCGGACAAGCCCTATAAAATGGAATTTATCGGTGACAGTATTACTTCAGGAGAGGGTACGGTAGGCGCCAAGGCGGAGGAAGACTGGATTCCTGCCTGGTTCAGCGCCACCTACAACTACACGGCAATGACAGCAGAGGCGCTGAATGCCGATTACCGGGTGATTTCCCAGAGTGGTTGGGGTGTGCTCACAAGCTGGGATAACAATCCGCATTGCAATATTCCAAGGTATTATGAGCAGGTATGCGGGATGCTGACGGGTGAGAGGAATGAAGCGTTAGGGGTACATACAGCGAACGCTTTTGAGGACTGGCAGCCGGACGTGGTGGTGGTGAATCTGGGCACCAATGATGGCGGCGCATTCCAATCTCCGGCATGGAGGGATGAAGCGACCGGGGAAACGCATAAGCAACGGCTCCATGAAGACGGAACGTATAACGAAGAGGATTTGGCGGCCTTTGAGGAAGCAGTTGAACGTTTTCTGGGTACACTTCGGAAAAATAATAAAAAGGCCCATATCGTATGGGCCTACGGCATGCTGGGCATACCGATGATGCCGTCGATCCACCGTGCGGTCAGCAGCTATATGAGGAAGACAGGTGACAGACGGGTGTCGGTATTCCAGCTTCCCAATACAACAGCTGAAACTGTAGGGTCCAGAACCCATCCCGGTGTATTGGCCCATGAACGGGCAGCCCAAGCGTTGACCGGATATTTGCATGAGATTTTGCCGGGATAGTCCCCGCTAAATGGAGCCTCTAAGGCTTAGACGATGTTGAACACCAGACCGGACTGCTGCCGCGCCGCTTCTTCAAACAGATCGAACAAAGACTGCAAATGCGGCAGCAGATACCCGTCGACGAGCTCTTCATAGGTCTCATCGTCTCTCATTGGAAAGGCCAGCAGGATCAGCTCCTGTTCATCGAGGGAATCCAGATCCATGTTGTGGATACGGGTCCACTTCTCGAAATCAATCCGTTCGTCCACGCGTTCAGGCTGCCTAAGCCCGGGTATCTGTAATGCGATTTGGGCAACCTTCCCCGCAGGCAAATAGAAAGAGCCATACTCCACACCGGTAATGCCCATCTGCATCTCTCCTTAATAACGAGTGCAGCCATTATTCAGCGCAGCCCGGGAGCAGGCTGCGCTGACAGGCTCTCTTGGAAGTGATTACCCCTAATCAGGGGGAGTTACTCCAGGTATTGGCCCTCAATCTGATCTGCGCTTACCGGCTTGCTGTAGTAGAAGCCTTGTGCGTTGTAACACTGGATCTCCTTGAGCAGTGCGACTTGCTCTATCGTCTCTACGCCTTCGGCGACGATGGTCAGCCCGAGCTGCTTGGCCATGGAGATAATCATCTCGGCGATGGCCCGGCTGTCGGTGTCAGTCGTGATTTTGCGGACAAAGGAACGGTCAATCTTCAGGCAGCCAATAGGAAGGCTCTGCAAATAGCTGAGCGAGCTGTAGCCTGTCCCAAAGTCATCCATAGACACGGAAATCCCGGCTCCCTGCAGATCATTCAGGATACTGATTACATGTTCTTCGTTGTGCATCATCGCACTTTCTGTAATCTCAAGCTCCAGCAGCTGGGTGTCGAAGTCAAGCTCACGGATGGTACTCATAATTGTCTGGAAAATATCCGGCTTCATCAAATGGATCTGCGAGACATTGACGGCAACGGGAACGACCTGGCGGCCCTCACGCTCCCACTTTTTCACCTGGGTACAGGCCGTTCTTAGCACCCATTGCTCCAGCGGAATAATGAAGCCGGATTTCTCTGCCAGCGGAATGAACTCCAGGGGAGGAATCATGCCCAGAATGGGGTGCTCCCAGCGAACTAATGCTTCAAGGCCAACGATTTCGCCGCTGCGGATATCAATTTTGGGCTGATAGAACAGCCGGATCTGATCATTGTCCAGCGACTGCTCCAGATCATTCTCCAGAATAATCCGTTCCAGACTGGTCTGGTCGCGTTCCGCATCGTAGAACTGATACTGGGAGCTGCCGTTCTCCTTGGCATTATACATCGCAGTATCGGCGTGCTTCACCAGGGAGTCAGCATCAAGGCCATCCTCCGGAAAGCAGGCGATCCCTACAGAAGCGGACAATTTCACAGTATGGTTACCCACTTCAAACGGATGTGTAAATTCACCCACGATGGTGGCTGCCAGGGCTTCCGTCTCCGCACGCGTACGCAGATGGGGAACCAGCACTGTGAATTCGTCCCCGCCCATCCGTGCAATGCTGCAGGAGGAGGGCACACAGTTCTTCAGCTTGCCTGCCGCCTGCTGGATGACCTTGTCACCGAAGGAATGACCGAATAAATCGTTGATCCGTTTGAAGCGGTCCAGATCAATGAAGAACAGTGTGAACGGGTAAGCAGGGAGGCCGGTCTGCGCTGTATGCTCAAGCAGCAGATTGTGAAAAGAACGGCGGTTGGCAAGCCCGGTTAGCTCATCTTGGTAGGCCAGATGACGGATGGTTTCCTGGTCTTTCTTATTCTTAGTGATGTCCTTAATAATGCTGTAGATGCCCACTGGGACGTCTTCGACCACGATCGGAAGCGAAGTGAGCCAGAAGGTCAGCATAGTACCACCAGGGTTCCGCAGCTGGAGCTCGATGGTACTGGATTTGCCGCGGAGGACATGCCGGTAATGGTGCTGAGCCAGTGAATGGTACGCTCCCTCAAAAAGATCCGAGAAGTGCCGTCCGACCAGCTCCTGGTCTAGCTGCTGGGCGAGCAGCTCCGCCTGACGGTTCAGACCAGTGACAATACCCTGGGCATCGAACGCCAGCACACTGTCCGGATTGTATTCAAAGAGTGACATATAATGTTGTTCTGTCTCCATAATTCTGCGGTTCTGATATTCCTGGCGGGTGTCCCTGTAGGCGTCCGGGATGATATACAGGCCTGTACAGATAAACAGCGTCAAGATATAGGGAATCAGATGCAAATAGCTTCCCGGATCGGCATCCTCGACCGGAATCACCGAGAAGGCGCAGAGGAGCGGAATCATCAGCAGCCCTATTGCACAGAGGAAGATGCCTGGAACCGTGGCCTTGGAATATAGTTGATGCTCTCGGTTGCGGTTCGAGATCACCAGGACACGCAGAATGGCGAGACACAGACTGAGGGCGGAAGCTGCAGTCATGAAGACGAGTACGGGCTTCCAGACCAGAAATTCACGGAACAGAAAGATGATATTCAGGTAATCGAACACCAGAATGGTCCCGGCGATCAACAGACTGATTCTGAAGTGACGTCCTGTATGGCTGCGGGGCATGCTGGAATACCGGATGCCAAAATAAGTAGCAGCCCAGCAGCCGCCGAGAGTGAACAAGAGATGCAGTATGTAATATTTCGGAGCCAGAGGGAGGTTAAGCGACAAAGGCACCAGGATGTGGGAGGCACTAAAAGCAGTGGTGCCCAGGATCATCACCTTCATTCGTGTGAACCGCCTCCCCCGGCCTTGGCCGTCATTATGGAAGGGAGCTGCTCCGAAGACAATGAGAGTGCAGGACGCAAGGCTTGCCAGCAGGGCCAGAGCCAATTGCAGCCAGTTCATATTCAAGGGTTGCAAGTATAACATGGAGTACCTCTTTCGTTATGTAGATAATATATAAAAGGTAAATTATGTAGGCCTTTTTTCATAGGACATTTATAGTATATAAACAATAAATTAGACGATTAAAATCCTTTTATGATAACAATACGAAAAAATCATGACAAAAAACCTCCAATCTACAGTATATGTAGGATCGGAGGTCTTTTTATATGCGTGTTCATCTTATTCAAGGTTAAAAAGTAACCGAGAGGTAGCTGAGCGACCCCATTTCGTAGCTCCGGTGGACTTCTTGAGGCGTCCGGGCGGGATTGCCGCTCCCCATAGTGATGTACAGCGGAACGAAGTGCTCGGGTCGGGGTACAGCCAGCTTGGCATACGGTGCCTGCACTTCGTAGCTGAATAGAGCATTCAAGTCATGCTTATGCATATGTTCAATCAGCCAATCGTCGAAGGCAACAGCCTTAGGGTCAGGAGCCGTGGCATCCGGGTTCATGGTACGGAAATTATGAACCGTAGCCCCGCTGCCCATAATCAGGATGTCTTCTTCATCCAGACCCCGCAGCGCTCCACCAATCCGGTACTGCTCCGCCGGTGGCAAATACGGATTAACGGAGATTTGAATGACCGGACAGACAGGAACCGGGAACATCCGCAGGAGAGGGACCCAGGACCCGTGATCGAGACCGCGCTTCGTATCGAACTGAACAGGAATATCTTGGGCCCTGAAGCGGTCCGCCAGGGACGCTGCCAGCGCAGATGAGCCTTTGGCCGGGTATTTGATCTGGTACATCTGGTCGGGAAAGCCGCCAAAATCGTAAACCATGTCATACACATCATCCGTGGAGGAGACGGTCAGCACCTCGGTTTCCCAGTGGGCTGTAAAGATGACAATAGCCTTAGGCTTGAGCTGCTGTCCGTAGGAGAGCAGGAAATCTGTACAAGGGGTATTCTGTATCGCCATCAAGGGAGATCCGTGACCAACAAAGAGGGGGGCAATCATCGTAAACGCTCCTTTTCGTATCAAATAGGTTCACATTATTGCTTACATTATGTTATTAAGTATACATTATATATTATATTTCGCAAAGTTATTTATTGGGATGGATGCTGAAACGGTCAAAAAGTGGCAACTTATTAAGGAACTGTCCATCTTTTGTTTTTTTTTCTGTATATAATCATATTACATAGGGATAGCTGGATTGCGGGAGAATTGTATAGGGAATTTCCTGGAGTTTCCTTATAATAGAAATAAGTACACTAGAACCACTAGCTGAGAGGAAGTTAGCCTTGTTCGAAACCTTACTTTTGAATTTCTTGTTTTTATTGTTTCCAGTCTTGATCGTAGTGATTTTCTTTGAAAATAGAGTGTACCCCTACAATAACAAGCTGCTTGTGCTGATGTCCGCCGTGACGATGGTTCTGTGTATTGCCAAGCCTATTCGCCTGGAAATGGGATATATATATGATCTCAGATATATCCCGTTTATACTTGTGGCGCTTTTTGGCGGATACCGGAACGTCATTCCGTTATATGTAATCATGAATATTTACCGTTTCTATGTAGGAGGTGCGGGCACGCTCCCCTCCTTCCTGTTCTCAACGGCGGTGCTGTTGCTGGTGCCTTATTTTAGCAAACGCTTCATCAAGCGCTCTTCCAACCGCCGCATCTTCTGGGCAGCAGCTATTGCCACGTTAACCATGGGAATCTACCTGATGATTCTGGGGACGATGACGGGGAAGTTGGACAAGCAATTTTGGACGCTCACGGTCTATGCCTTGATGACACATGCCGTAGTGATGAGCATCATCATGATTTTGATCGAGCAGATTATCACCAATATCAAGAACCGTGACCGGATTCTCCAGTCGGAGCGCCTGAATGTAGTCAGTGAGCTGGCGGCCAGTGTATCCCATGAAATCCGAAATCCGCTCACGGTGACCAGCGGTTTTTTGCAGCTGCTCAATAAATCAACTTCCATTACGCCCGAGGAAAAAGAATATGTACAATTGTCGTTGCTGGAGCTGAACCGTGCAGAGAAGATCGTTAGCGATTATCTCTCTTTTGCCAAGCCGCAATCCGATAATATGGTGTTCTCCAATATGCAGGCGGAAGCAGAGTACACCAAGAACATCATTATGCCCTATGCGTCCATCCACAAGGTGGAGGTCAAGTTCAGCTTCGACAACACGCTCAATAAAAGCTATGACAAGAACCAAATCCAGCAATGCCTGATCAACCTCTACAAAAACGGGATTGAAGCAATGAGAGATAAGGACGGGGGCATCCTCACCATCGATATCTCGGAGAAGAAGCAAAACATTCTGATCACGATCCGGGACACCGGCATCGGCATGACGAAGGAAGAAATCTCACGCCTGGGCAAGCCGTATTACTCCACCAAAGAAGAAGGAACCGGACTCGGGATGCTGATGGCCTACAGCACGATCAATAAGGTTAAGGGGAACATTGAGGTGGAGAGTGAAAAGGGCAGGGGTACAACCTTCCTCATCACCATCCCTACCTAAAAGGCTCTGTGGCAGACCCCTGTTCAAAAATGATAAAGTATTTATTGAAGATAGAATTCTCAGGAAATCGTAACCAGGAGGCAGAAGGAATGAGACAAGAATTGATCGCACAATTAAATAAGTGGCATGAGGAGGACAAATACCAGGAAATCGTAGACCGGATCAAAGAAACGCCGACGATACTCATTGATGATGAGCTGGCTACCCATTTGGGGAGAGCGCTGAACAATCTGGGGCGGTATAAAGAAGCGCTGAAATGGTTCATGAAGACGGCTGACCAGGGCAAGAAGGACCCGTTATGGCATTTCCGCGTGGGGTACGCCCACTATTATCTGGACCAGCTGAAGGATGCGATCCGGGAATTTGAAATTGCGCACAAGCTGGACCCTGAAGATGAAGATACGGTACAGTTCCTGGAATGGAGCCGCAAGGAAGCTACTGAAGCCCCGGCGGATAAGGATTCTGACGAAGAAGATGAATGAAGAATTGAGGGGAAGTCATTAGGCGTGAGAGGGATGCCAGTGGTTGCCGACTAGGCGCTCCGAGAGGTATAAGTACCTCTGAGTTTGCCAGACTTGAACTACTTGGTGGAATGAGAGGTATAAGTACCTCTGAATTGCCGGATTTGAGCTATTTGGTGGAATGAGAGGTATAAGTACCTCTGAATTCGCCAGAATTGAGCTACTTGGTGGAATGAGAGGTATAAGTACCTCTGAATTTGCCGGATTTAAGCTATTTGGGGGAATGAGAGGTATAAGTACCTCTGAATTCGCCGGATTTGAGCTATTTGGTGGAATGAGAGGTATAAGTGCCTCTGAATTTGCCAGACTTGAGCTACTTGGTGGAATGAGAGGTATAAGTACCTCTCATTCTGCACCTGTGCGCCCCGGCGGGCTTAAGAGCGGCCATGCTAGGAAACCAACAAGGGCTGTCCTTAATGGGACGCCCCTTTGCTGTTTCTTTCACCTTCCAGCAGGAAATCCGCGTGCTTTGTTGCGCCAGACTGTCACAAATGCAAAGGCCAGCAGGACGCACAACGCCCACGGGAAAGAAACGACACCCGTTGTTTCGAGAAGAATCCCACCGGCCACACCCCCGCCGCCGATGGCGAGATTCCATGCGGTCACCAGCATCGATTGAGCTACATCTGCGCTCTCTCCGCCTGCTACGGCAATTGCTGTCTGCAGCAGCGTCGCCGCTCCCCCAAACGTTAAGCCCCACATGGCAGCTGCCGGATAGATCACAAAAGGCTGGCTGCTGCCTATGCCCAGCAGGATAGCTGCCAAGGCGAATGCAGCGAGGCTGATCAGAACAAGCAGTCTCAGGTGCCGGTCAATCCAGACCCCGGTTAGCCAGATGCCAAGCAGTGCTGTAACACCGAAGATGAGAAGTACTACGTCCACCCTCCCGGTAAGCCCGGTCTGAGTAAGGTACGGTGCAATGTAGGTATACAGGATGTTGTGGGCCAGTACCCAGGCTAGTACGACAAACAATATCGGGCGCACTCCGGGAGTAGTGAAGACCTTGTGGAGAGGGAGCCGCTGGTCTGCGGACTCTCCCGGAGAGTCCGGCAGCTTCCAGAGCACCCATATGGTCAGCAGCAGCGCGAGCAGCGACAGGATACCGAAGACATTGCGCCAGCCCGCAAGGTCCCCGAGCAAGGTTCCGGCAGGGACACCAAGCGCAAGAGCAAGTGGCGTTCCTGCCATGGCAACGGCCATAGCCCTTCCCTTAAGCGGCTCCGGTACCATGCGCCGGGCATAGCCGGCGATCATGCCCCATAGGACACCGGCTGATACACCCGCGAGGAACCGGGCCGCAAGCGTAAGGGGATAGCTTGAAGAGAAAGCAGTGACGGTGTTAAATACGAGAAAACCAAGAATGCATGTCAGCAGCAAGGGACGCCGTCTCCACCCGCGTGTTGCGGTGGTCAAAGGAATTGCGGCAAGTAGCGAGCCCAGGGCATACAGGGTAACGAGCTGACCCGCCATGGCCTCTGTCACTCCAAGTCCCTTACTGATCTGGAGCAGTAATCCGGCGGGAATTGTCTCGGTAAGGATACAGATAAACCCGGTCATAGCCAGGGCAAGCAATCCGGCCCAGGGAAGGCGTCCGGAAGCAGAAGCGCTGGAGATTTGCTGTGAAGAAGAAGCTGTGCTGCTGCTCATATCGAACCTCCTTCCTTATGATTCATGTTTCAATCTGCCGTAGACGGCATTGCACAGGTCAACCGTAAACGGACCCGACATGCCCTCCAGTGCGGTATTGGTGAAAGCCGCCACGCTTAGCCGCTGCTTGGGATCAACGAACCACGAATGACCATAGGTACCGCCCATGCGCCATGTGCCAGGGGATTCCGCAGTGTCTGCGGCAAGAGGATCTTTAAGCACCGTGATGCCCAGGCCAAAGCCCCGCCCTGGCCAGAAGGGCATGTGCAGATCACCAATCTGATTGGTGGTCATTTCCCGAACCAGGGATTCCGGCAGCAGAGGTGCTCCCCCTTTGCGCAGGGTTTCCAGCAGCTGCAGAAAGTCTCCGGTGCTGCCGACCATGCCAGCTCCTCCGGAAGGATAAGCGGCAGGGTCGAGCGCCCGTTCAGGGGCGAGGCGGAAGCCTGCCGTACCTTCCACAAAAGCAAGGCTGTCGGGATTGTGCAAAGGACGCAGCCCGGGAACATCATCGGCGTAAGCAGCGGCCAGCCGCTGCGGGTCGGCTGCAACGAACCCGGTGTCCTTCATACCTAGCGGATGGGTCACGAGTGAATCTATGGCTTCGCTGAGTGTGGTGTCTGTGACTTTTTCAATCACGGCCCCTAGCACATCTGTTGCGATAGAATATCTCCACATGGTGCCTGGGGTATAGAGGAGCGGGACAGAGGCAATACGCCGTAGGTTCTCTTCGAGCGTAAGGTTAGTCTGATCCATGCCATCAGATACACCAGCCCGCTCATAGGAACCGCCCTCTTCCTGAAAGAAGCGGTAGGTCAAACCAGCGGTGTGCGTCATTAAGTGCCTTACTGTTATTGCTGCGGGCTTACCGTTCTCCAGTCGTGGCTGAAAATACGGAAGCCAGCGGTCCACGCGGTCATCCAGCTTCAGGCGGCCTTGCGCCACCAGAACCAGAGCAGCCGCAGAAGTGATAGGCTTGGAAACCGATGCGAGCCGGAATAAGGCGTCCTCCCGCATAGGCTGGTTCAGCTCGCGGTTCGCAAAACCGGCAGCACGGCTATAGATGAGCCTCCCATCTAACGCTACCTTGATGACAGCCCCCGCCAGACGCTTGTCGGCTAATGTCTGGTCTAGTACGTTATCGATGCGCTCCGGTAGATGCTCCGGGTTCATGAGATTTGAATCCTGCATTCGTAGTCATCCTTTCGCTATAGTTAAAGCTAAAATCGCTTTACTATTGTAAGTATATTATATAAAATTAGTTGACCTGCTAACATAAGGCAACTAAGCTATAACAGCCATTCAGCAGTTAAAAACAAGGCAGTTTGCACATGAATCCTTAAAATTAAAGGAGCTGAATGAGATGGACCATACAGACAAGCAGATTCTGTTTCATCTTCAAAACCAGGCGAGAATGTCCATGACAGAACTCGGGAAATGTGTGGGTCTATCACAACCGGCAGTGACGGAAAGAGTTAAACGTATGGAGGAAAACGGGGTGATCCAGGAGTACCGGACTATTATTTCACCTGAAAAAATTGGGAAACTAGCTACTGCTTACATTCTGTTCCACTCCAGGGATTGCCATGCCTTCGTTGATTTCTGCCGCTCCTCCCCTGAGGTCCTTGAGTGTTACAGGATCAGTGGCGAGCACAATTATCTGCTAAAAGTAATGACCGACTCCACGCAAGCCTTGGAGCAGTTCGGCAATGAATGCGATAGATACGGGACTTATACAATCCTAATCGTAATGTCATCGCCCGTTGATCATAAGTACCTTATTCCTTTGCTGGAAGGAACTGTTTAGGACCTGCCCTTACTGGGGAATGAAGAGTAGATTCGAGAGGAGGCATATACATAGTGGAAGAGACATTGCTGGCGCAACTGGTACAGTGGCATGAAGATGATGAATTTGCCAAAATTGTGGACCGCATCATGGAAATTCCCGAACCGGACAGAGACTATACACTTATTGGTCAACTGGGCAGGGCGCTGAACAATCTGGACCGTTACCATGAAGCGCTGGAACAGCTGCTGAGTGTTGCCGGGCAAGGAGAGAAGGACCCGATCTGGCACTACCGGGCGGGATATGCCTACTACTATCTGAAGCAGTACGATCAAGCGGTTCGTGAATTCGAGCTGGCAGATCAGCTGGAGCCTGGAGATGAGGCGGTTCAGCAGCTGCTTGGCTGGAGCCGCCGTGCGGCGGAGCGGGAGGTACGGGAGCAGCAGCGTTTTGCAGCTGCACAGGCCGGCGAGAGTACTGTGGGGGGAAGCACAGTTCAACCTTTTGACTTCGACGGCTTCTGGGAGGACAGCGATTATGCCCGCAAATCGTATGTATCCGATCCGCCTACAGACGAGCTGATTGCCTCGGTGGAGCAGGAACTGGGGTATAAGCTACCGGCCTTTTATATCGAGATGATGAAGCGGCAGAATGGGGGGATTCCCCGGGATACTTGCTTCCCTACAGAGGAAGCGACCTCTTGGGCGGAAGATCATGTGGCGGTTACAGGCATTATGGGCATTGGGCGGGAGAAGACCTATTCCTTGTGCGGGGAACTCGGCAGCCGCTTCATGATTGAAGAGTGGGGTTACCCCGATATTGGTGTGGTATTCGGCGATTGCCCGTCCGCAGGGCATGATGTGATCATGCTGGATTACCGGGCCTCTGGTCCGGAAGGCGAGCCGGCTGTGATCCACGTGGATCAGGAAGCGGATTATGAAATTACTTTTCTGGCCAAAGACTTCGAGAGTTTTGTACGCGGGCTGGTGAATGAGGAGGTCTTCGATACGTCCGAGGAGGATAAGGCAGAGGATCTGCGGAAGGTGGCTCATGGGGCCTTTTCACCCCTGCTTGCGGAGCTGTGCGGCAATGTCACGGAGATCGATAATGTAGAGGGTATAATCCGTTCAATCTGTACGGAGATTGTAGAAGACAAAGGGCATTTCTCTCTCCATGCCGATGAGCGTTCTATCTTGATGTACGATTTGCAATTCTGGCTGTATACCAAGTCGTACCCGCAAACGAACCGGGCTGAATACCTGGAGGTCTATTCCAAAATGATCGCCTTTGGCGGCGAATTTGGAACCGGCGGCTACGCGCCGTCCTTCATTACGGATTGGCTGGACGATCGGGTCCGGCAGGGGAGTATTATTGAGCGTGGTGGTGTGCTCAGCTTCACGGAAGAAGCCCGGGAGGCCCTGCTGCACAGGATGAACGGTGTCACCGTCCCTGCAACCGGCAATGTAGCTCCGTTCATCCTGGTAGAGCAGGAAAATGGCGGTGTGTCTGTTATTCTGAGCGTAGGTACCTATTTGGCCGATCTGTTTGATACGCGGGCAGATGAAGGCTTCGAAGGCAACGGCTACGATTGGGCTTCCCTTGCGGCGGTTTTCCTGGAGGAACAAATGCCGGGGCTGGCAGGCATTGTGCATTTTGACCCGGAGGCCGACATGTTCTGCGCCTACTCCGGCAACAGGGAAGCTATTCTTGGTTTTGCTGCCGGATTCAAGCAGGCTTGCGAGGATGAGGCACTGATCCGGGACCTGTTCTCCCGCGCCGAGCTGGACTGATTACTCCGCTGCGGCCGCCCGGGATCGGTCTTTTATCCACTCTGTGAACATTCCATAATCCTTCTCCACCTGATCGGCATATCCGTAAGCCCACCGGGAGAGATAGCGCGCAAAAGCATCCGGGTCCTGCCCCATGGCCTTGGCAATTTCCTCCTCGCTATGATAAGGAAGAATGCCCTGGTCCACATCGGCATCGGCCCGGGCATGCATTTTGGCGGTCAGGCAACCCATTATCTCAAGTACCCGGGTCATATCCTCCATAGTTGCGATATCGGTCAGCTTCAGTCTTTTCTTATACGGCGACCGTTCTCTTACATAGAAGTGCCTTCCCTCAAGCGTCAGAAAGCCCAGATACGGGTCGGCCTTATGGTGCATGGCCTGCTGTGTCGCCGTTACCCGTTTTCCCTGATGCCCGAAATGCAGCCAAAAGGACTCGGAATACGGCATGAAATAAGCCGGAACCGGCACGCGGACTTCTTTTACCTCAAGCACGGTATCGTCCGTATCCTCCCGCTCATGTCCACCCTCGATTAATACATAATAGCGGTCCAGCCCGATGGAGGCGGTGCCTGAACCATGCTTGACAGCAATGTCTTTTATCCGGAAGTGATCCTCATTCAGGTTTCGGGTAACCACGGTCTGTGTATAGAACGCCCAGGCGCTCCCCAGGAGGGTCTGTTCGGCTTGTCCGGGTACAGTCAGCTCGGAATTCTCCAGAAACACTCTGCCCGTCTGCATCTGAGCCGTAACCTTTTCCAGAAAATGTGCTTGTCTGCGTTTCTCCAGCTTGCGGAGGAGCTTCTTCACCGGACCTTTGGCGGTATCCTCATCTATACTATAAGTGGCAGGGTCATCCTTGCCCTGTGCGAACCGCCGGATCTGTCTGGCATACGCCTTAACAAAGCTCTCAATATGGCTTAGCTGTTCAGCTTCACCCTGTCCCAGCTGTCTGCCCACCAGTGCGATGCTGACGGCCATACGCAGGAGATCATAGAGATACGAGCCGACATACCCCTCATCGAAATCATTGACGTCATAGACCATATCTCCGTCTTCGCTGCGGATGGCGCCAAAGTTCTCGAAGTGCAGGTCTCCCTGAATCCAGGTTGGCCGGTCCTCAGGGGTGTGGTAAGGGAAGTATTGGCGGGTTGTATCGAAATAGAATAAGTACGCGCTGCCCCGGTAAAAGGAGAAGGCGTTCTGCGACATTTTCAGATATTTCTCAGACCGTTTCTCGGGACTCAGGCCCATAATGCCGCTATCGAACTCTTCAAAGATGGAGATCAGCAAATCCTTGCGGAGCTTGGTTCGTGTGCGGATGACGCCTTCGGTAATAGATTTGTCGATCACGGGAACCCTCCTTGGCTATATTGCTAAAAAGTATACACATACACCTTGGTCCGCAGCGGATCTCTGCAGGTCACTGTGCGGGCTGGCTGCCTGTCCGGCAGGGCGAAGAAAATACTGATCACCACTGCGCCGGGCGGCAGCTCCTGATTGAACTTGTCCGCCAGCCGCTCCATGGCACCGGGGAATAAATAGCATAGAACCATATCGGCATCGGCGTAGGAGCTGCGGTAGATATCGCCCCGGATGAAGCGGAGTCTGCCAGGGAGCGGCTCCGGGCCGTTCCCTGAGTGAGGGAGCCGCGCGAATATCAGCGCCAGCAGTTGCGAGCACCATAACGGGAGGCTTGAATTCTCAATCCCGATGAGTCTTTTGCCTGGACAATGACGGACGATATCGAGTCCTAATGTGCCCCAGCCGGACCCCGCCTCCACAACCGTGCTGTAGCCGGGAATCCGGTTTACCTCTCCGGCAACCGCCAGCCGTACAGCCTTCGAAGTGGGCATCGGCGAGATCCCGTTCCTCCAAGTGTCCACAACGATCCACACCACAGACAGGAGAACGGCGAGCGCGAGAACCCACGTGATAGTCTGGAGGATGAGCATGCAATCCCCTCCTCTCTCCATGAACAGGTTTCTAATGTTTCTGTTATTATAAATCCCATTTGGCGTCATAACCAGCTAAAGTGCTCTCATCAAACTCTAATCTTCCTGCAAAGTCTTTCTCATTCAGTCTGCTGTAACCTAAGGGTAATCACAAGGACTAGGGAGGAAATGAGTATGAAGTTAAATTGGAAGTGGCTGCTGTTGGGTGCCGCTCTGGCGGTAGTATTCTTCTACATTGGAAAAGGATATGGCGGCCCAGTCCAAGCCCGCCAACTGTCTGGGGCAAATTCTGTATCTGAGCCTACGGGGGTCTCTGCCTCTGCTACGGATGTTGTATCCGAAGCCACCTCTGCAGCCGCTGAGTCTGCTCCGGATGCTGTGTCCGAAGCTACCACAGACTCTGTGTCCGTTCCGGGGGTTATTTCCGACGTCATCTCTGCCGCCTCTACGGTTATCGGGTCGTGGCAGACAGGTGCGGAGGGTATGTCTGCAGGGAATGCACGGTACTCTTTTGACAAAGGCATCACCCGGGTCGATGTACCAGAAGGTACGGAAAGCATCTCTATTGCAAATACCAACGGAAAGATTGAGATGAAGCAGGGCAACGGGAAGGATATTGAAATCCATACGACAGTGGTCGTGAATCAAGCCACAGCCGAAGAGGCCCGGACCATAGCGGACAAGGCGGGGGTGAAGGTAAGCGGGGGAGCTCAACTGGAGATTAAGACCTACAGCGAGCCTTACGGCAATATTCATTATCCGAATCTTGAGCTGACGGTTACACTGCCGAAGGGAATGAAGGCCGATCTGCAGGCGAAGACCAAGAACGGAAATCTCTCTTTGTCAGATGTTTCTAGTACAGGTAAAATTAAATTATCGTCTGTGAACGGCAACGTTACGGCATTCGGCCCCCCGAAAGACATCTCTCTGCACACGGTGAATGGGAATGTTGAAGTATCCGAAGCGAAGGCAAATGTGGATATTTCGCTTACCAATGGCAATGTGAAGGCAGAGCAAATTGCGGGAACTCTGGTGGCTGAAACGACAAACGGCAATCTGACGGTGAAGGATGCGCTCGCTGCTATAGAAGCAGTCACGGTAGCTGGTAATATCCATGTGGAGAGCAGGAAGGTCGGCGGAGACTGGAGGGTGACCTCGACGGTAGGGGATGCTGAACTGGCCTGGCCGGAAAATGCCGGAGTGGTGGTAAATGCAAAGTCAGCTCTTGGGGAGATGGATACCGACTTCCCGCTGACGGTGAAGAATCACAAGATTAGCGGGAAGATTGGCGAAGGGACGTATCAGATTCATGCGCAATCCATGGCCGGTTTATCGCTAATGAAGAAGAAATGATCTGTGAAGAGGTGGACGAGGGGTTGAAGGAACGCGTATTGATTATTGAGGATGAAATCGCCATGATTCGCCTGCTGGAGCTGGAGCTCTCTTATGAAGGCTACGACATCACGGTTGCATACGATGGCCTTGAGGGCGCAGACAGAGCGCTGAATGAGCACTTTGACCTGATTCTGCTTGATTTGAATCTGCCGGGAATGGGCGGGTTTGAGGTATGCAAGCGGGTGAGGGCGGTGAAGCAGACCCCAATTATTATGCTAACGGCCAGGGATACTGTCAGCGACCGGGTGCGGGGGCTGGATACCGGGGCAGATGATTATGTGCCGAAGCCATTCGCCATTGAGGAGCTTCTTGCCCGCATGCGTTCCCTCCAGCGCAGGCTTCACTTGGCGGAGACGGGGGACGAAGTGCTGTGTGCCAAGGATCTGACACTCGACAAGGCCTCGCACCGGGTGAGCCGTGCCGGGCGCGAGATTGAATGCTCTCAGCGCGAATTTGAGCTGCTGCATTGTCTGCTGGCCCATAAGAACCGGCTCATGAACCGTGAAGCCTTGCTCAATCTTGTCTGGGGGTATTCCTATGAAGGCGAGACGAATGTGGTAGATGTCTATATCCGTTACGTGCGCATGAAGGTGGATGAAGGGTTTGAACACAAGTTGATACATACTGTCCGTGGCAGCGGCTATATTCTGAGGGACTGAGGTGAGTGAATGAAGCCGTGGACGTTCTCCCGTAAAGTAAGCGCATCTATTGCGCTGACAGCGCTGCTCGTCGCAGCCGTTGTCAGCGGATTTGTCTACATCACCTTCAAGCACTGGACAGAGCGCCAGGAGACAGAGCTGCTGGATGCCAGGCTCAGGCAGTTCGAGCTTCAGGTCGGCGAGGTGGAGTTCCTGCCTTCCTTGCTTAAGCCGGGCCTGGGTAAAGGAAGCGGAGCGGCGGCGGTACTGAAGCCGGACTTGTCGGCGTTTGCCCCGGATCTGAGCGAGGGACAATTACTGCAGATGCTCGATTCCAAAGGACGGGTGCTGGCAGAGGTGGGTTCAGGCGGAACGGCAGACACTGCCGTCACCTACAAGGCAGAGAGGGAGCTCTCACTTCTTGTATACGGTCCTGTCCGGCTGAGGCTCACTGAAAGTGGGCACTCGGGCAGCGCAACCGCAGAGAAGGAGGTCGGCAGGCTGCTGCTGCTGGGCCTCCTGCTTGCTGCAGGGATGGCTATAGCAGCAGGGTGGGTCGTCGCCCGTTCCACGCTGAAGCCGATCCGCAGTATGATCGGTGAGGTGCATAGCATCGGGACGAACAGCTTGTCCCGGCGGCTGCATGTGCCCGCGGCCCAGGATGAGCTTCATCAGCTCGGGGAGACTTTTAATAGTCTTCTGAACAGGCTGGAGGGGTCCTTTGACCAGCAACGGCGATTCATCGCCGATGCTTCCCATGAGCTCAAGACACCGCTTGCCATTATTGAGGGACATACGCATATGATTCAGCGGTGGGGCAAGCAATCGCCGGAGGTGCTGGACGAGTCACTGTCGTTCATGATGAATGAGACCCGGAGGATGAAGGAGTTGATTGCCCAGCTGCTCCTGCTTGCAGAAGCGGAGTCCCCGGTGGCAGACGGCGGGGAAGAAACCTGCAATCTTAAAAATACCCTCAACGAGCTGCTGCCCCAGACCGTTCATGTTAATCCCGAGGTACAGCTTGATTATGACGGCCATCCGGAGGGTCAGGTGATACTGATTCGCATGCCCGGAAGCGCCAGCTACCAGGTGCTGCGCAATATCGTGGAGAATGCACTGAAGTATACGCCTGAAGGCGGATCGGTAACGATCAGGCATTCCTATGCGGATGGGCAGGTGATCTTGACGGTAGCCGACACGGGGATCGGGATATCCTCTGAACAGCTGCCGCATATCTTCGACCGCTTCTACCGCACGGAGGGCTCGCGCAGCCGCACCCGGGGCGGTTCGGGCCTTGGCCTTGCTATTGCCAAAGCCATTATGGAGCGGTACGGCGGTTCTATTGCCATCGCTAGCACACCGGGGCAAGGAACGACTGTGACGCTGCGGTTTATGGGCGGATAGGTGTGAGAGTCCCAATAGTCACTGGCAGATCTAATCTTCTTCCAGGGGCTTTTTTCTGTGTTCAGATCATGAAACTGGTTGGCAGGTAAGCACGGACTACCTGTGACTGGTGAAATCAGAGGTAAAAGTGCCTTTGAATTCGGCGTAGGCAGGCCAATTGGCGGAATCAGAGGTAGAAGTGCATTTGAATTCGGCTCAGGTGGGCTAATTGCTGGAATCAGAGGTAGAAGTACCTTTGAATTCAGCATAGGTGGGCTAATTTGTGGAACCAGAGGTAGAAGTACCTTTGAATTCAGCATAGGTGGGCTAATTGCTGGAATCAGAGGTAGAAGTACCTTTGAATTCAGCATAGGTGGGCTAATGAGTAGAATCAGAGGTAAAAGTACCTTTGAATTCAGCATAGGTGGCCTAACTGCTGGAATCAGAGGTAATAGTACCTTTGAATCCCCTCGTGTGTCTGGGGGCAACCCATGCCCGCCCTTTGGAGCGAATGTGGTAATAAGAAAAAAGTCAATAATATTCCTTGACGGGAATATTCCTTGTGGGGTATATTATGTATGCAAGGTGATAAAAAACTGATTCACTGAAGGAACATCGGTATTATGGAAACGAAGATATTTAGCGCACTAGCCGAACCCACCCGCTTGCGGATGGTAGAGATGCTGAAGGACGGGCCTCTGAGTGTAGGTGATATTGCCGAACGTCTCTCGCTCCGCCAGCCCCAGGCCTCGAAGCATCTGCGGGTGCTGCTGGAGGCCGGGCTAGTCGAGGTAGAGGCGCAAGCCAATCGCCGCAACTATAAGCTGCGGACGGAGCCGCTGGAGGTACTGGATACTTGGCTTGAAGCCTACCGGAAGATTTGGAGTGAACGCTTCGACAACCTGGATGACTACCTGCGGCAACTGCAATCCAAAGACAACGAACGACCATGAACTTTACTTTCAGGAGGGATTTGGAATGACCAACAAAATGATTTCCCGAGTAGAAGGCCTTGAGCTTGTTCTTGAACGTGTGTTCGATGCACCGCGTGAGCTTGTATTCAAAGTATTCTCCGAGGCAGAGCATCTGAAGCAGTGGTGGGGCCCGCGCGGCTGGATCGTTCCCTTCTGCAGTGTTGATTTTCGTCCGGGCGGGGTTTGGCATTACTGTATGAAGTGTGTCGATGAGCAGCAGGGTGATTTCTTCGGAATGGAATCCTGGGGCAAAGGCGTCTACCATGAAATCATGGATGGTGAGAAAATCGTCTACACCGATTACTTCTCGGATGCCGAAGGCAACGAAACCGAAGGCATGCCGTCCACGCTGGTTACGATGCTTTTTGAAGAATATGACGGGAAAACGAAGCTGGTAAGCCGATCAAAATATGACTCCGCGGAAGCGCTCAAAACCGTTCTGGATATGGGGATGGAACAAGGCATTACCGAAACCTGGGACCGCCTCGAAGAGCATTTGCAGTCGGTTCAATGATCTCTATGAACCCTCTGGATGTTGTTACCAGAATTGAACAGATGGAGTTGAAGCTTACCGAGTGGAATGCGATACCTTTTGGATTAAAAAGTGAAGACAGAGAACAATAGCCTCCTTCTCGACCTCCTTCTCGGCCTGCCTCCGGCAGGCTCTATTTGCGTTCCCGTTTCTTTTGTGTCCGTTTGGAAATAATGGGGGGGAGGAGGCTTGATAATGAACTATATAGAGATTCTGATGCGGACGGTTCTATCGGTGGGTCTGCTGCTGCTCATTCCCAGAATCCTGGGCAAGCAGACCCTTTCCAATATGACGTCCAACGATTTCGTGATTAGCATTACCCTCGGCTCCCTGGCGGCGAATCTGGCGTTCAATGTCAGTCTGAAGTCAACGTATCTTGTCCTGTCCATTATTGTGATTACGGCTATGTCATTCCTGCTCTCCTTCATTGCCCTCAAAAGCCGCCGCCTGCGCAGCTGGATCGCCGGTTCCCCCACGGTCCTGATCGAGGGTGGAAAGATCATGGAAGCCAACATGAGGAAGATCCATTATACGCTGGATTCGCTGGTCCAGGCGCTGAGGGAGAAGGAGATTTTTAATCTCGAAGAGGTCGAATATGCGGTGCTTGAAGATAATGGACAGGTCTCTGTTCTGAAAAAGGAAGCGTATCAGTTCGTTACGAAGCAGGATTTGGGGCTGGCACTGCATGCGCAGGCCTTCCCCGTAGAGCTGATTATGGATGGTGTGCTGGTGGAGGCTAACCTGAAACGGAATGGTCTGACCCGTGAGTGGCTGGAGACGGAACTTGGGAAGAAGCAACAGGGCAAGACGCTGGCAGATGTGTTCTATGCGGTAAAAGGCACGCAGCAACAGCTCGTGTTCGATTTCTATGAGGATGGAGTGGGGCAGCCGCTGGATCAGGAATGATCTCCTTCAGGGAAGCCATTCGCTTGTTCCATTTATCAAAGCTTGCTCATATGGAAGTATTTTGCATAACTTTTTTATTGGCTTTTGAAATTAGGACTGCTATATTTGAAAATGCTATGTTAGAGAGGGTAAGCAGCTGAGGTGTTGGCATAAAAGGATGAGAGGCGGATTTACATGCAACAAGTATTAGAGGGTATCGGTCTAACAAACGATTTTCTTTGGTCTAAGCTTCTGATTGTTCTTCTGATCGGTTGCGGTTTTTATTTCACCATTCGATCGAGATTTGTACAATTTGGCATGTTCAAAGAAATGTTCGTTGTGCTAAAAGAGTCCAATGCGAAGTCTACCAACAGCATCTCATCATTCCAGGCATTCTGTATCAGCATGGCAGCCAGGGTGGGGACAGGCAATATCACAGGAATTGCGATTGCCATTGCCTTAGGCGGGCCGGGCGCGGTCTTCTGGATGTGGGTGATAGCGATTATTGGTTCTGCATCCAGCTTTATTGAGAGTACTTTAGCACAGGTGTATAAAGTAAGAGACCAAACGGGATTTCGTGGGGGTCCTGCTTATTATATGGAACAAGGCTTGAAGAAACGTTGGATGGGATCTTTATTTGCCGTGCTGATCACGTTGTCTTTCGGCCTCGTTTTTAACGCGGTCCAGTCCAACACGATTACCGTTGCTTTTGAAAATTCATTCGGCACCAATCGTTTGATGGTTGGGCTTCTAATGGCTGTTGCGTTTGCAAGCATTATCTTTGGCGGCATCAAACGTATTGCCAAATTGTCTGAATATATTGTAGTCTTCATGGCCGTGATTTATATCGCCGTTGCCTTATGCATTGTGCTGATTAACATTACCAAAATGCCTGAAGTTCTGGCGCTTATTGTGAAGGGTGCATTCGGATTTGAGCAAGTTATAGGAGGGTCTCTGGGGGCGGTGATTCTGCAAGGTGTGAAGCGCGGTTTGTTCTCGAACGAAGCGGGAATGGGAAGTGCGCCGAATGCTGCAGCAACGGCAACGACAAGTCATCCTGTAAAACAAGGGCTTATGCAAGCATTCGGTGTGCTTACAGATACGTTGTTGATTTGTTCGAGTACCGCCTTCATTATTTTGCTATCTGATGCGTATAAGCAGCCTGGGCTGGATGGCATCAAGCTTACACAAGCTGCACTGAGCGAGCACATCGGTTCTTGGGCCTCTGGTTCTCTGGCTATCATGGTGTTCCTGTTTGCGTTCAGTACATTAATTGGAAACTATTATTACGGAGAAACGAATATAGAGTTCTTAAACTCAAAGAAGTCAGTAGTCATATTCTACAGATATAGTGTGCTCGCGATGATTCTATTCGGTTCGGTTGCCAAGGTTCAACTGGTGTGGGATTTGGCTGACTTATTTATGGGGCTCATGGTGGTAGTTAACTTGATTGCCATCCTTCTCTTATCCAAAGTAGCCTTTGCAGCCCTTCAGGATTACAAGCGGCAGAAACAGGCTGGAAAAGACCCGGTCTTTGTTAAAGACAGTATTAAAGGCCTGGATCACATTGAATGTTGGGAGAACGCTTCAGGTATGGAAGGGTAATAGATGGTTAAAAGCCCAGGGCTCCGGTAACGGAGCCTTTGTGTTGTTGGGCATTAATAGCCGAGCAGGTTACAGCACGTTCATTACCAGCATTACCACGCGTAAACCCCATTCACATCCAAAAACTCTCCGTTATGGCGTTTGCCATCCGTGGCATAGCCTACAATAATGGCCGCCCCAGCTTCTTTTGATTTCCCGCCTTCCGCATTACCATTCAGATCCGTCTTCGTGAAGCCGGGGGTTACTGCAAATACCTGGGCTTTGCTGTTTTTGAGCTCTATGGCCATGGCTACAGTCATCGCATTGTTTGCGGTTTTGGAGGAATTGTAGTCGAACGCATTCAGCGCATACTCCGAACTCTGCATGAAGTGAAGGGACGCCATATCGGTGGAGACATTCACAATCGTTCCTTCATTCTCTTTTATTAAGGGAAAAAGACGTTGATTCAAGCGGAAGGTTCCGAAGAAATTCACCTCAAAAGCGTTCCGCAAATGCTCCTCCCGGGTATCGCTGAATGAACTGGAGAAGGCTCCCGGCATGCCGGCATTGTTAATGATAAGCGTCACATCAGAATAGTTGTTGCGAAGGGTAACGGCTGCCTGCTCAATGCTGTCCAGATTCGTCATATCGATTTGCAGAAACTCCACGTCCAGCCCTTGGCGGGTTAATTCAGAAGCTGCGTCCTTCCCCCGTTCGAGGCTGCGTGCGCCAAGCAATACCTTCCATCCGGCTTCACCAAGCTGTCTTGCAATTTCAAAGCCGATCCCTTTATTAGCACCTGTTACAAAAGCGGTTCTTGTCATCTTCATCCTTCTTTCTGCAAGTTATGATCTATCCACAATTCGCAGCTTACTATGCTACACTAAGTGTAGGTCAACACTAAAAGTCAGGCGGTGAGCAAAATTTTTACCATTGGACAGGTTGCCAAAAAAGTAGGGATAAATATTGGCGCGATTCGCTTTTATGAACGAAAGGGTCTTCTGGAGCCAGTAGTCCGCAACGAGCAAAACAATCGCCTGTATACCGACGACGAGATTGGCTGGCTGATCTTTCTGAAATGCCTGCGGGAAACGGGAATGAGTATCGAGGAGATCAAGAAGTACCACGAGATGGTCAGAACTGGAATCTCTACCCTACCGGAGAGAACCAAGCTCATTGAGGAGCAGAAGCAGGCCCTTTTGGACGAAATTGAACAGAAAAAAGCTCAGCTCGTTCACCTGGAGCATAAGCTGGAGCGCTATTATCGCGGGGAGAATTATTAGGAAGAGGGCGGAGGTCGGAGAATGGAGTGGGGCTGGTGCGGTCAAGAACTCCGGCGGCACCAACAAAGGCGTGTGGATTCCATCGGGCTGCTTTACCTTGGACACAGATACCGTGCGGACAGGTTCAGGAATTACCTTCGGCACCAACTTCAACCCGCCGTCCATGACCGTAACTCTAACCATCAAGAACAACAGTGGCAAAGCCCAGAATTAGACCGTTACCGTATCCGGTAACACGCTCCAGGACAGCACTTACTCTGGCATCTTGATCGAGGAACCAGCACTGAACATCATGGTACCTATGCCTCGAATACAATTATCAGCGCTGGAACCAACAGGCAGTGTGGATGGGTAGCACTCTTCAAAAGTCTTCTGGACTTCTCCAACAATTTTCTTCAAGGCTTAACACTCAGTTCACTAACAGCAGCCGCATATTGATTGCTTCTTGCTGGCTTCTTCTCTTCCCACTCCATAACAGATTTCAGTACACTAAGCGCCATCTTCTGATCCTCCGAAGAGCGTTCAATAAGCAACTCTACAATCTGACTAAGCGCATCTTTTTGCTTCATGGGTCCGATGTAGCGGAACAATTCCTCTAAAGATAAGTCTATACCTCCAACTACTTTCTCCAAGGTCTCAAGCGTAAGGTTCTTTTCTCCGCGTTCGACTTGTCCTACATAATTCGTATGTAAACCTGACCGTTCTGCAAGCTGCTCTTGCGAGAGGTTCATTTCTTTTCGTAATCTTCGTATGCGTTCTCCAATTTTTTTTACAAGCTCTGACTTGGATTCATCTGGCATCTTGGCTCACCTCATAAGAGTAAAAAAGCCTAAAACAAAATAATGTTTTTGGCTTCTATCTGCTTTCTCTTCGGAGTTAAATTCGTCTTATTTAGTGTTCCTGTCTCTAGACATATCAAGAGTAGCAATTACTTCCCGATTAATCTTAGTGAGTGCTGCTATTTCCTCTGTACTTCTATCACTGATCAAAGTCATATGCTCATCTAACGCCTTACGGCGGTCAGTTTCATCCTCAAAACGGAAAATTTCTATAGCGGGGACTTTGAAGGCAGCTATTATTTTCTCCAGAGTCTCCAAAGAAATGTTGCGGTCTCCTCGTTCTACTCCACCTATGTAACTGTAATGAAGCGATGCTGCTTCGGCCAGTTGCTCTTGGGTCCATCCTTTTGCTTTTCTGAGCTCTCGTATCCGATTTCCTACACCTTCTGGTAAATTCATCTTATCACCTCCACTTAAGGTTAGAAGAGGTACACTGACCATTACAGACCATCAAGTGCAAACTTATTATTTGATTAATTGTACTTAAAAGTACTATTTATATTGACCAAATATATAATCGGCTATACAATTAACTGAAAATGGATAAAAAGGAGGCCCACCCATGCGCCCTTCCATTCTGAAATCACTCAAGCCGGATATTATGGTTGAAATGCTGGAAATGGCTTATCGCTTCGAGGATTGGGACAAGATGCTGAATACGGCGGGTATTCTGTACAGCTATGCGCAGTGCATCTATGAGGAGCGGCAGTATCACAAGGCTAAGAATCTTCCGGTACCGACTCTGGATACGGAGCGTCCACTGGTCTATTATTTTGGGTTCAGTCATCTGATGCGGGGCATCGTGTGCCAGAAGCAGGGGAAGTATGATGAGGCTAGAGAGTCCATATATCGCTATGCCGAGCTTGGCTGGATGGAGGATTTGGGGGAGGAAGGGCAGGAGATTGCCGAGGAGTTCCGGGTTCTGGCTCGTGCCAACTTATACATCGTGGAGATTCTGTCCGGCAAGACGGAACTACTGGAGGGGTACGCACGATTCTTACAGGATAATCCCGAGGAGTTGCTGCCGGGGCTTGGGACTGTTTTGCAGGCTGCGGTCCAGTACGGGCTTGATGTGGATGATCTGCTGCATATGTTCGCGGAACAGAGTGCCGGATTTGGGGAGTATGAGGATGCAGGCAATATTTCGCATTATTACAGCTATTGTTATCACTTGGCGTTATATCATGAGCGGGCGGGCAGAGTGCCGGAGGCGCTGGACTGGACGATACAATCTCTAATGCTGGCTCACCAGTCCAGTCATGACGGAAATTTCAAGCGTTGTCTGGCTCTGTTTGAAACATTGCGTGAAGAGATCACGGAAGAACAAGATCGGCGATATCATGAGGTGCTGGCGGAGTGTCTGGGGCAGGTTGTCTTGAAGCTCCCCGAACTGCGCCATGCGGGTGTCTAAGGTTAAGTTGTTTTCTTATTCAGCAAAAGAAAGATTATTCCGCCAAAAATAAAGCCGCTAAGCACACCCGCCAATATACATTTGGTCATACTGAGTACAATGTCCGATGACGTGCTGTCGGGGGTGGATACTATATTCACAATGAACAACAGGCTAAACAGGATGGATGTAATCAGAAAAGACTTAGATTTCAGGAATCGCTTCATGGTTCTCCCTCCCAAACCACGACATACAGCTGTCCGGTTTCCCCTCTATAATGAAAGTATCTTGAACTGATAAGGAGACGAGCACAGGCATGGGCGAGATCGTTAGGCATGATGTGAATGAGGAGTATGCGTATTCCGGATTTGTGGAGGCGGGGGATTTTATTTTCCTCAGCTTCTGTGTGGGCAATGTGGGGGGAACGGTGGAAGAGCAGGTGGAAGGTGCGCTGGATCATATGAGCGACCGCTTGCAGCAGGTGGGGTTAACGCTGGCGGATGTGGTGAAGGTGGATATTTTGCTGCGGGATGTGTGGGATATTCCGGTGATGGAGCAGGTGTTCCAGCGCAGATTCCAGGGCAAGTATCCGGCGCGGAAAACGATCTCCACGGAGTTCGCGCATGTCGGCGGGCCGGATGGACTTAAGGTTCAGATCGATGGTGTGGCGTATCGTCCACGCGCGTAACGTTTGGGCAGGAAGGAAATGCCCCCAATAACAATAGCAGCTCCTCCTGTACGGAGTGAGCTGCTGCTTGGCATGCCTTGAAGTAACAGCGGGGTGGATGAATATAACATTAACACTAACTTACGGATTCATAAGCACCCGATGAACGCCCTGGCTTCCTCCCGGTGCGGTTCCGAGATATAAATATCCGCCCTGGCTTACGGCAGTGGTGATGCCATACAATGTACCTTCAGGATCATGCCAGCTATTCACAAGTTCCCCTTCGGGTCCATATTCCGCAACCAGTCCATGCTTCACCGGCGCACTGGCTCCATTTAACATGGATTGTGGAACTTTGGACATTGTAGCTGCTAACCAGGGATGACTGTGCATGTAGTCGGCAAAAGACAAACGGGTTGTGAATACCCCTACCCAGAAATGTCCCTGCGCATCACGTGTGATGTTGTCCGGGAATCCAGCAATATTATCTGCAAAAATATCCGAGGTACCCTGCTTGGCCCCCTTCAGCCAGTATCGCGTCAGCTGATAATGATACGATTCGGCCACGAGCACGAAATCTTCTCCGGCAGACAAGGCTACCCCATTGGCAAAATATAAGTCCTCAAGTAAAACACTCGTCTGCTTGGTCTGCGGATCATATTTCAGCAATCGTCCATGTGGTTTGTTCTCGGCAATTTCTTTGAACATGACCTTGCCATAGTTAGAGGTATCCGAGAAATAGATCGATCCGTCCTGCGCAATGTCCAGCTCGTTCGCCAGGTAGATTGGTCCACCCTCCACTTGATTGGTCAGCACTTCAACTTTTCCCTTCGGGTCAATCGACAGCAGCCCTTTCTGAATATCTGCTACAATCAGATTCCCCGCTGCGTCGAATTTCAGTCCGTTAGGGGTTCCATGGGTATCGGCGAACACTTCAGCCGGCTGCGCTTTACCTGCCGTGTCAAAGGCTACTCTGTAAATTTTGCCGTCGGAGTCCCCCGTATATAGCCTTCCTTGTGCATCAAAAGTAATGAATTCCGGGAACTTCGCGCGGTCTGTAACCAGCTCTGCGGAGCTGAGCTTGCTGTTTTCTTTCCAGGGACCGTCTTTCTCAAAGGAAGGGGCGGCAGGCGCAGACCATACAGCTGGATCTACCGGGGCAGGGATCAGCAGAAAAACAGCGATTCCCAGCACAATTACCCCGAGCAGGGCTAGGCTCCATCTGCCGACCCTTTGACGTGTTGAACGTTTGCGTTGCTTTGGTTCTGTGGACATTATTAATCCTCCTTATTGTTTCTTGGGGCGAAGCATGCCCCCAACTAGTCGCAGACTCTGTCTGCGGGTCATGAAGCGGGAAATCTGGGCGCCCAGATAATTCTGGAATCCCGGAACAACGTACTGTTTTCCTTTTTTCATAGCGCGGAGGGTGACTGCTACTACACGCTCCGGCGTGTCCTTCGCACCGACAGAGGCATCCTCCGAGCCAACGACATTGAAGAAATTCGTATCCGTCGAGCCTGGGCACAGAGCAAAGAATTGAACGCCACGGTCACGATTCTCCCACCACAGGGCATCGGTAAAGGACAAGACAAAAGCTTTGGTAGCGCCGTAGACGGCCATATAAGGCAGCGGCTGAAAGCCTGCGGTAGACGATACATTGATAACAGCGCCAGCACCCCTGTGCAGCATCCCCGGAAGGAACAAATGAGTCATATCCACTACAGCGGCGACATTAAGCATCACTTCTTCATGCTGGCGCTCGCCGGAGACTTGCTCGAACAGACCGTGGGTGGCAAACCCCGCATTGTTGACCAACAGATCAATTACCAGGTTGAGTTGCTGGCACTTCTGATACAATTCTCCGGCAGCACCTTCGACAGATAGATCCAGGGGAATAACCTGGGTCTGAACCCCATAGCTTCGGGTCAATTCTGCTGCAAGCGTATCAAGTTTGCGTTTGGATCTGGCTACAAGCACCAGATGACTTCCTTCCTTGGCAAGTTGTCTGGCGAACTGTTCTCCGATGCCCGAAGAGGCCCCGGTGATCAGTGACCATTTTCCTTTAATATTCATAAGTTTCGCTCCTCTGATTACGATGTTTTGTTGTGGTAACACTGTTACCGATGTGAATCATCGTAACCCAAAGGGTCATCTGTGTCAAATCTTTTTTTTAAACTTACGGATCAATTGACAACCCTCCTGCAAATGGTTAGAATGCCTGGTAGAACGCAGTAACTATGTTTCCGGTCAACAACATGACATCCGAATGAGGTGATATTCATCCATAACGAAGACAAGCCCTCATCATCCACAGGGCGGGTACTAAAAACATATCAGGAGGCTCGTCTGCAAAATACAGAGAATCTCCGTAAGCTTGTGGTGGATGCGGCTGCGGACATTTTGCAGGAAGAAGGGCCAGAAGCTGTCACTGTGCGTAAAGTGTCGGAAAGAATGGGCTGCTCCACCAAGATCATTTACAGTTTGTTCGTCAATAAAGAGGGGCTGGCCCAGCAACTGTATCTGGAGGGCTGTAAATTGCTGGCTCAGGGTTTTGAAGAAGTGCCGCTGTCCTCTGACCTTTTGCAGCATTTGCTGGATTTGGGCGAAGCCTTCTGGCAGTTCGGGCAGGATCATACCAGCTACTACAAGCTGATGTTTGGAGGGGCTTTTGCCGAATTCAAGCCGGATGCAGAGAGTATGCAAGGGACGATGACAGCCATGAGCCGCTTGTTGAACCTAATCAGCACCGCCCAGCAGCAAGGACAGATATCGGACCAGGAAGAGACAGGGACCCTTGTCAGCATCATATGGGCTTCGCTGCACGGCGTAATCCACCTGTATATTGGCGGGTTCCTTGGCGATGCCGAAGCGGCCCATGCCGTATACAAGCAAACCATGGTGTTGCTGTCCCAATCGCTGTTTGCAGCACAATTGGTTCAGCAGAGGAGCGAACAGGAATGATCGCATTGATCTTGGCTGCGGGGTATGCAACCCGGCTCTACCCGTTAACGAAAGATACGCCGAAGCCGCTGCTGCCGGTTCAAGGAAGCCGGACGATTCTGGATTTGCTGATGGACCGTCTGGAGGTTCTGGAGGAAATTACGGAGATTCTGATTGTGACGAATGAGCGCTTCTTCCGTGCTTTTGAACAGTGGCATCTGCAGTATAGGGGGACGAAGCCGATTCGTATTCTGAATGACGGCACTTCTTCGCCAGAAGGACGGTTAGGAGCGATTGGCGATATCCAGTTTGTGATCGACCGGGAACAATTGTCGGAGGATCTGCTGGTGCTGGCGGGTGACAATGTGCTCGGATTTGGCCTTGAGGGGTATCTGAATTATTTTCATCAGGTGGACAAAGACTGTATTCTGGTCCGGACGGTGGATGATATTCGGGAGCTTCGCAGTGTTGGCGTGGCTGAGCTGGATGCGGAGATGCGGGTCCTTTCTTTGGAAGAAAAGCCGCAGTCGCCCCGGACGAACATTGGCGTATTTGCACTCTATATCTATAAGCGGTCTACGCTGCCGCTATTCTCCCGTTATCTCGCCGAAGGGGGCAACCCGGATGCACCGAGTTATTTTCCCGAGTGGCTGCATTCCCGTCAGGAGATCCGGGCGTACTACACGGAGGGCACGATTGACGATGTCGGCACCCCGGAAGCTTATGCGGAGATGCGGGATAGGCTGGGTAACGGTGAAGCCTAGACGGCAGGTGCGCTGAAAGATAGGAGTAAAGGGCTGGAGATAAGGGGTTTGATGAGTCTTAATAGCAGGAACAGCGGCAGTCCAGGAGGCAAAAGATAGCTCCCAGACTGCCGCTGTTTTATTTAAATAATCTATCCGTTTAAGTAAACTGTTCAGTTGTTGAAATAGTGGCCTTCTTCAAGATCTGCGATCAGTCCGTGATGTTCTGGCCGCCAGTTCAGGCGTTCTTGGGTAAGTGCGCTAGATGTCGGGTTATCGCGCCCGGCAAAAGCGCCGAGAAATCCGAAGTGTGCGTTTGCCTCCTCCGGCGGGATACTGACCACGGGCAGGTTCAGGTGGCGGCCGATGACACCGGCGATGTCACGGAATGGGATCCCTTCCTCTCCGGCCCCGTGCAGGCGAGATCCCGCCGGGGCGTGTTCCAGCGCCAGCCGGAAGAGCCGCGCCGCATCCAGCCGGTGTACCGCTGGCCAACGGTTTGTGCCGTCTCCGATGTAGGCGGACACCCCCTTGTCACGGGCAATGGCAATCAGTGCAGGGACGAAGCCCTTGTCTCCCTCTCCATGCACGGATGGTGAGAGACGGACGACTGAAGTCCGCACACCGCGCTCAGCCAGTGCCATGGCCAAGCATTCTGATCCGCCCCGGGGCAATTCGGCGCGGGCCACAGTTTCTTCTGTTCCGGTTTGTCCCGGCGGGAGCAGCATGGAGAGGATCATTGTTCCTGAGGTGATGACAAACGGCTTGCCGGAGCCCTCAAGAGCTGCTCCGATCGTCTCGACGGCACGAAGATCGGTAGCAACGGCACCGGCATAGTCCGAGAAGTCGTGCTTGTAAGCAAGATGAATAACGCCGTCTGCTGTGGCGGCGCCGCTGCGCAGACTCTCGAGGTCGTCGAGTCCGCCGTGATGCACTTCCGCGCCAGCCGCCGACAATGCAGCGGCAGCCTTGTCCGTCCGGGCAAGTCCGACGACCTGATGCCCGGCGCCGATGAGTTCAGGGATGACTGCAGAACCGATGAAACCTGTTGCTCCGGTCACAAAAACACGCATAGGGAATTCCTCCTAAATGAAAATGAATACTTGCAATTGAAATGATAAAGTATAGAGTGCACTCGATAGCAATAGGGCTAAAACCCATGCTACAATAAAAGTATGGAGAACAAATTTTCGAGCAAACAAGTTGCTGAAGAGACGGGACTAAGCATCCACACCCTGCGATATTATGAACAAATCGGATTAATTGACGGGATAGAAAGGGATGACAATGGATATCGCCTGTATTCCCAAGCCGATATGGTATGGTTTAAGGCTTTACATTACTTTCGGTCCATGGGAATGCCTGTACGGGAGATTCAGAAGTTAATGGCTGTAAAAAAGAGCGGGGTCTCAACCATAACGGCAAGACGTGAATTTATAGAAAATTATCGCGGGACAGTTATCGAGCAAAGGAAGGAACTGGATCTGAGGTTAGAAAAAGTCGATCAAAAAATCGATTTTTTCAAAAGACTAGAGTCCGCACAGCTGGAACTGGAGAGATGATGGGGACAAAGGTTACAGGTCCCTGCATATGAAGTTTCAAGAAAAGCCCACCTTTGGGTTTTTCTTTTTTTTGTTCGCTTACCCGGATTGAGGTATACATGAGCGTCTAAACAATCATCATACCCTGGAAATTTCTCGACTTCCAGACAACCTCGTAATAGCGCTTGAGCTTCTCCTCTGTTGGAACGTAGGGTAGCTTTTTGGATGATGTACGTTTTTCCGTCGCTGGTATCCCAGCAAATAACAGAAGGCAAACGCGACTTCGCTCTGCCCGTGGGAATCGGCGTAGTTCTTCTCGACTTCCATATCGGTACAGTGGCGAAGCAGTCCCTCCATCATGGCAGCGACTTTCGACGAGGAACATGATTTGAGTTGCGAGTAAATGCACGTTGAATTTTTCTCAACAGGCCAGTAAATCATCACGCCGCGGCCTCGGTACCGGATGTGCCATTCCGTCATGAGGTTCTGATCCTTTACTGATTATAGTGTGCGGAGGTATAAAGACAGGCGGGTTTCTCAAAATTTTTCGACTAAAAATAACTTGGGTAGGTTCAATTTGGGCCTATTGTTGTTTGTGATTTAGATAACATAAAGTTAACCTTATTCATAAATAATGTTAATTTTATGTCATTCATCGCTTCAATGGCTCTGATATAATTTCTGCTAGGTAGATGAAAGTAACAACTCAACCGGAACAAAATACTGAGGCAAAACTGATTTTTAATCCATAACGGGGATTAATTCAGTTAGCAAGCGAGTAAACATGCGATAACATAACTTTATAGTAGGAGTGTGAGATATGAAAAAAACATTATTGGCTTGTATTTTGATCATGTTGATGCTAGCATCGGCCTGTGGAAATGTTGAAACGACATCAAATCCAAATACTTCTAGTGAGCCTACACCTGAAACTAAGGAGGCTATTATTCCAAAAAACACATCCGATTATTGTACTGTAGATCGTATAAATTTGGATAGTGAAACTGAAAAATATTTCTATGGAACTTGGAAAGTTGAGAAGCTTTTAGGATTTGCAAATTCATATAACGATGCTTCTGAATATCCAACAGGGCAAAAATTTATTGGAGATGAAATTATAATCAAAAAAGACTTTTTTTCATCAAAAGGACTTAAAAATTATAGTGAATATCAAATTGAACTAAAAAATCCATTATATGAGGTCTCAGCGACATGCAATAACTCTCTCTCTTTTTATAGATTATATAAAATAGATATCCCAGACTTAAATGAAAATGATGTAGTTAAGGCAATAGTTATAAGTGACCCTTCTACAAAAATGGGCATACCTGTAAGTGTAAGTTTTTTTGTTGTTAATAACGATAGGCTTATCTTGTTATCAGAGGCAACTATTTTTGAACTTAAAAAAATTACTGATTAAATGAATGCGATTCTGAAAATGCTTGTGAATATATTTTTTTAAACAAGAAAGGCCAGCCTTTAGGCTGACCTTTCTTGTTTATGCCGTAAAACGATTATACTACAGTGTATATACTGGATATTTATGAGTATATTTTCTGCCTTTACAAAATAAAGTTGCTTCTTGATTTCTTCGTCTTTGTAAATTTCGATCATATGAAAATGCTTTGCTGACTAATTTTGAACAAGTATCAAGTTCATTTTTTGAAATTGGACCATGAAAATCTGGATATATTTGCTTATAATCAAGCATAGCTTTTACATCTTTGGTATCTAGCACCCCAGGACCTCCATTAAAAGTGAGCGAAACAAGGGCATCAAACTGAGATTGTGACAAAGACGGAAGCGACAAACTATTTACTGCCGTTACAGCATCTGCAGTATCTTCAGCAAAAAAAGTATTTGCCTTAGACTGAGAAATTGGTGAAGTATAACCTAGATTTAAAGAGCTTGATAGAGCATTAGCTTCTGCTTGGGTTAGAAGAGAATCTTTTGCATTACCTGTTGTATTTTTAGTATATGTTCTATTCCTTGTTATTAGATGTCCCCATCCAACTGTTGGATACCCAACAGGATCTCCATAAAATTTCAAAGAAAATCCCTCATGCGATTTGATAAGGTTTGCTCCACCGGTTCCTAGATTCATAATAATCACTCCTGAAATTAATAGTAGTAAAAGAACAATAGGGAGGAATCATAGACAGAGCACCATTCCCAAGTTTTCTGCAATGCCGTATTGCCTTCACATATATATAAAGAGAAATGAGTCTCTTTTTTTACAACCACTCTCCAAATTTTATTTCAACTCACTAATATCAAAAGCTTGTATCACCTCAATCATTTTGACATAGAGTTCCTGTTTTAAATCATCTTGATGATCGGCGGGTACTTGTCGCAAGGAGGCTTTGATCTTTGGTGTGAAAGATTCTAGGATATTTAATGTTGCCTCCTGATCGTGGTGTTGCTGTGCTTGTACTAAAAGTTCGGCCAACAAAAAATCACCGCTTTACGTTTTTTTGTATTTCATTTTTCAAGCCATTAATGGCATCGCTTAGATCAGATATTTTTTTTTCAAAACGAATAAGTAGATACAAAGTAATTGCAATCGGGAAGCCTAAATTAGCAATAAAAGTAGCAATGTCACCCTCCGTCATAATTCATCCTCCTTCCGTTAGTAAGCTGCGCAATTTAGTTAGAGCTTTTAAGCGGTGTTTCGAGACATTTTGTTGGGATACTCCCAATATTCTGGCTATTTCCTTGTCATTTAGTGCTTGTACATAAGCCAAAGATAGAATCTGTTGTTGTTGTGCTGAGAGGGATTCATAAGCTTGATAAAGTGAATGATCCGTAATGTGATCTTTTAAATTTGGTGGCACAGATTCTGAATCATGAACAGTAAGTAAGACAGATTCTAGGTTTTCATCGTTGTTTAAAGTCAGCGGGAATCGGCTGTCCTTCATTCGTCTCCTTTTGTCATAATTGATAGAGTTATAGTGAATAAGATTGGCCATATACTTGATAAAACGACGATTTACCTCATCATCCTTATTCAATATAAGGCCCCCTTTCTTATGAAGAGATTGCCCCTACTTAATAAAGAGAAATGAAACAGTGTTTTTACAACCAATCCCCAAATATAAGAACAGGTGTTTTCATTCATTATCATTAATAGAGCCAAGGGCAAAGTCGTATCTAGGTAAATCAGGGAAGGCATGGAGGCATCATGTCCGCTCTGCGTTGTTGCGCTCCCATCAACCAGCCATGCATAAAGGCAGCACCATAAAAAAAGAACCGGCATACGATACGCCAGTTCTTGAAATAGAAGACACCAAAAAGGGTAAACCTCCTAATCTTGGGATGGTTACCTTTTTAAATGGTTAATATATAACCATTTACTTTGCGTGTAGTGTCAGCTTCGCTGGTACTACCCCTAGAAGTTGGGGGAACATACAGTATACGTTTTGATACTAGATCACAATAATGTGCGTACTTCCGGAAATGTGGTGTATACATTAAACTGCCAGTATAAGCAAGTTAGCACGTAACCCCATTCAAAGGAGAGAATGACAATGACGAAGGAAACCATGAAAGCCGTTGGCCTGTATAAATATTTGCCCATTGAAAATCCGGAGAGTCTGATCGACGTGGAAGTGGACAAGCCGAGCCCGACGGGCCGGGATCTGCTGGTGAAGGTACAAGCGGTCTCCGTGAATCCTGTGGACTATAAAGTCCGTTCACCCAAAAACCGTGAGGAGAGCGTACCGAAAGTGCTGGGCTGGGATGTTGCGGGCGTGGTTGAACAGGCTGGCCCGGAATCCACCTTGTTCCGTCCTGGTGACGAAGTGTACTATGCCGGAAGCATTATACGTCCCGGTGGGAACAGCGAGTTTCATCTGGTGGATGAGCGGATTGTTGGAGTGAAGCCGTCCACGCTGGACTTTGCACAGGCCGCGGCTTTGCCGTTAACCTCGATTACCGCCTGGGAAAGCTTGTACGACCGGCTGGGCGTTTCCCTGAATAAGGCTGACAATGCAGGCAAGACGCTTTTGATTATCGGAGCAGCGGGTGGCGTGGGATCGATTGCCATACAATTGGCGAAGAACTCTGGCCTGACGGTTATTGGCACCGCATCCCGGCCGGAATCCGTGAGCTGGGCGAAGGCGCTTGGAGCGGATCATATCATCAATCATTTCGAGGCGTTCGTTCCGCAATTAAAGGCTGCCGGATTTGACCAAGTGGACTATGTGCTCTGCTTGAACAGCACCGGGAAGCACTGGGCGAATATGGCCGAGGCGATCGCACCCCAAGGCAAAATATGCTCGATTGTGGAGACGGAGGAATTACTGAACCTGACCCTGCTGAAGAACAAAAGCGTCACGTTCGCCTGGGAATTGATGTTCACCCGCTCCACCTACCAAACGCCGGACATGATAGAGCAGCACAAGCTGCTGAATGAAGTGGCACGCCTCGTGGACGAAGGTGTGATCCGGACGACGACGAATGAAACGCTGAGGCCCATCAATGCGGAGAATCTGCGTAAGGCACATGCCATGCTGGAAACGGAAAGAACGGTCGGTAAAGTGGTTTTGGAAGGATTCTGATGAATTGCGATTCATGGAGTATTGGATACAATGGTCTGTAGACTTCATTACCTAAGCGAAACGGCGGTTCGGCCCGGAATGATCCGGGAGAACCGCCGTTTTCGCTTGAACTGGCATTTACTATACTACTCTTCGGAATGCGCGGCTTCGTCCTTAACTTCCTCGCGGAAGCCCTTAATGCTTTCTTTACGGCGTTCGTTCTTGGCTTCGATCTGTTCACGTTCTTTGCTGCTGATTTCAGAAGAGAATTCGTTCAAATAGTCTTCAGCTTCATGCAGGTTCTGCATGGTGTGCTGAATGCTTTGCTGTAAATGCTCAACATTGTCTGCCCGGTTATCCGGCTTTGCCATTGGTGGATCGCCTCCTGTGATTAGCGCGCCGCAAGGACGCTAACCTGTAGGTTGAGCGTTGCCGGACGATTTTATGCATTATTTTTCCTTGTAATCCAACATTCTTATGTGTGCACCCGCTGATCCATAGTCTGCTTAATAGACATCCCGCGCATACTGCTTGGTTAAAGACATTTCTTGTACATAATGATTCGCTTCATCCGCAGTCATACCGCCGTGCTTCTGGATTACTGTCTTCAGTGCGGCATCTACCTCGTTGGCCATTTGCTGGGCATCTCCGCATACGTAGAAATGCGCGCCTTTCTGAAGCCAGGCCCAGAGTTCGGCTCCATGCTCAAGGATGCGGTGCTGCACATAGATTTTGTCCGCCTGATCACGCGAAAAGGCAGTATCCAGCCGATGTAGAAAGCCTTCCTTCCGGAGAGCTTCAAGCTCATCACGAAAATAAAAATCACGGTCTTCCCGCTGTTCCCCGAAGATCAGCCAATTCTTGCCCTTCGCCCCGGATGCCTTCCGATCCTGAAGGAAGCCGCGGAATGGAGCGATGCCTGTACCCGGTCCGATCATAATCATCGGGGCATTGGGATTGGCCGGCGGGCGGAAATGGGCATTCTTGTGAATGAAAATGGGAATGTCCGTATCCTCTGTAGCGAGGTCTGCGAGAAATGTGGAGCATACTCCCTTGCGGGCGCTGCCGTTGTTCTCGTAGCGAACGGTGGACACTGTAATATGGACCTCGTTCGGATTGGCTTTCGGGCTGGAAGAAATCGAATAGAGGCGGGGCTGTAAAGGCTTGAGCTGTTCCAAAAGCTCCTGTGCGCTGAGGGAAACCGGGTATTCCTGCAGCACATCGATCAGCTGACGGCCCCACAGCCATTGCTTGAGGTCCGCCAGGTTCTCACTGTCGAGGAGTTTACTTAACCGGGCATCCTGAGTACGGTCCCGGATGAACCGGAGCATATCCGGTGTCACCCGGGCAATCTCGAAATGACGTAGTAGTGCTTCGGTTACCGGCATTTCTCCCTGGCCTTTGACCCTTACCGGGGTAGAGGGCTCAATGTCCAGCGTATCCAGCAGATTACGGGCCAAATCCGGACAATTGGCAGGCCACACGCCCAGCGCATCGCCTGCTTCGAACTTCAGTCCGGCAGGCGTGAGGTCGAAGGCGTAGTGGCGGGTTTCTTTTTCAGATCCGGCTTGGTTCAGATTCTGCTTGAATAGCAGGCGTGAAGGTACCGGGTGGTTCCGGTGATATCCGCGTGGTTCCGAACTTGGGGCAACCTGAGCGGATACGGCAAGCTGAGAGGACGAGTTATCGCTTGCTGCGGCAGGTACACCGGGCTTTGGGCTGCTTGTAAATCCGCTCAACAGTGCAGAGATATCATTCGTCCATGCATCCACCTGCTCCTGAAAGTCTGTATCGCAATGGGCACAATCAAGCAGCCGCTGTGCGCCAAGCTCCGCGAGACGGGTGTCCAGATTCCGCCCGAAGCCGCAAAAGAGATCGTAATTGGAATCCCCGAAAGCAAGCACGGCATAATGCAGATCCTGAAGCTGTGGGGCATTCTCTGCCTTGAGCGATTGGAAGAAGCTTTCTCCATTGTCCGGAGGATCGCCGGCTCCGAAGGTACTGGCGATGAACAGGACAAACCGGTTCGCTGTCAGATCACTCACGGCATAATGATTCATATTTACGAGCTGCACATCATAACCGGCTTGTTGTAGCTTTTTGGCGCAGTCAATGGCTGCATCCTCCGCATTTCCGGTCTGCGAGGCCCATAGGATGGTTACGGGAAGCTTGGTTGTTGTGGCACTGTCCGGGAATGGAGCGGTCTCTGATGGAGCTGAACCCGATAACGGTTCAGTTCTGGAGTAAGCTTCTACTCCGGGTACCGAAGTCCGGGAGAACATACCCGCGAGCAGGCCATCCACAAAGAAGCGGGTGGGTGCTTCAAAAGGCGCGGTGGGCGGCAGAACCGGAATGCCGGATACGGACCGGCCAGCCTCGGTGCGCAGGCTAGTGATGAAGCCGGACAGATAAGCCTGTTCATGGCGATCCAGAGTCAGGGCGGCAGGGGCTTCAATCCCAAGCACGCCAGCGAGCGTGTCTAGCTGCTTCATCGTTATGGCCTCCTTCGGGCGGGCGGTCTCAGCGCCGGCTGGGGTTGAAGCCGGATTGCTGTCCATATCCGGCGTATGCAATTCCCCGGCGGGCTGGCCAGCCGCCTTGACGAGTGACACAGCGCAGAATTTCAACTCGGGCTGTAAGGACATAGGGTCAACGGCATCATTGGTAACGTCATTGACCGCCAGCTGTGAGCCAAAGACATCATTCCAGTGAAAAGGGGCAAAGCAGTTCCCGGGGCGCACACGGTCTGAAAGGACCGCCGGGAGAATGGCCAGCCCCCGCCGCGAACGCAGCTCCACCGGCTCCCGGTCTTTAATTCCCAGCACCCCTGCGTCTTCCGGGTGAATTTCCACAAAGGGCCCCGGGTTCAATTTATTGAGCTTTGGAACCTTGCCTGTTTTGGTCAGCGTATGCCACTGGTGCTGCAAGCGACCGGAATTCAGCACAAAGGAGTACTCGCTGTCCGGCATCTCTGCAGGCGGCATATACGGACGTGCCCAGAATACGGCTTTCCCGTTTTCTGTCGGGAACACGATATCCGGAGAACTGTCACTTGGACGCTCACTTCCGTCAATACCGCCCTGACGGTTCAAATACCTGATGGGGTTCCTGTCATTCTGGTGATCCGGCGCACTAGGCCATTGTACTGGTGTCTCCCGAAGCCGTGCGTAAGTCGCCCCGCGCAGGTCATATCCTGTTTTCGGATTCCAGGCTTGCTGGATTTCCGCATAGACCTCTGCCGAAGAAGAGTAGGAAAAAGCCTCCGCATAGCCCATTTCAGTGGCGACCCGGGCGATAAGCTGCCAGTCCGGCATGGCCTCTCCGGGCGGCTCGACGGCTTGCTGCATCAGGGTCAGGTTGCGCTCCGAATTAATCATCACCCCTTCACCTTCAGCCCATAAGGCTCCGGGCAGCAGGATATCCGCATACCGGTTGGTCTCGGTATCCAGGAAGCTGTCCTGGGTAATAACCAGCTCAGCCGCTTCCAGGGCAGCGATGACCTTCTTGCGGTTGGGAACGGTAGCGACCGGATTAGTACAGATGATCCAGCAGGCTTTGATCTTGCCTGTAATCATGCTTTCGAACATGGAAATGGTGCCGCCGCTGACATCCGTTCGAAGAGTGCCTTGGGGGATTTCCCACAGCTTCTCTATGAAGCTGCGGTCAGCCTCAGACACCAGAGAACGCTGTCCGGGCAAGCCCGGCCCCATGTAGCCCATCTCCCGTCCGCCCATGGCATTGGGCTGGCCGGTGAGGGAGAAGGGGCCGCTCCCCGGACGGCAGATAGCTCCTGTAGCCAGATGCAGGTTGCAGATGGCATTCGTGTGCCAGGTGCCGTGGATGCTCTGGTTGAGACCCATAGTCCAGCAGGACATCCACTCCGGGGCCTCACCGATCCAATCAGCCGCCTGCCGGATATCCGCTTCCGGGATGCCGGTAATTTCGGAGACTTTATCCGGCGGATAGTCCTCCAGGAATGCCTCCATACTCTCAAAACCCGAGGTGAACCGGGCGATAAAGTCCGGATCTGTATGTCCGTTCTTTACAAGTAAATGCAGCAGCCCGTTCAGCAGGGCGAGATCCGTTCCGGGTTTGATCTGCATGAACAGGTCTGCTTTCTCCGCAGTAGCCGTCCGCCGGGGGTCCACGACAATCAGCTTGGCTCCGCTCTTGACCTGGTCCATCATCCGCAGGAACAGAATCGGATGACAATCGGCCATATTGGCACCGATAACGAAGAACACATCCGTTTGATCCATATCCTGATAAGAACCCGGAGGCCCATCCGCTCCCAGGGAGAGCTTGTAGCCGTTGCCGGCACCTGCCATACACAGACGTGAATTGGACTCAATATTCGGTGTCCGGATGAAGCCCTTGGCCAGCTTGTTAATCAGGTACTGGGCCTCCAGCGACATTTGGCCCGATACATAGACGGAGAGGGCGTCCGGACCGTGTTCCTCCAGAATGCTGCGCAGCCGCTGCGCGGTTTCGGTGATGGCTGTATTGATTTCCATTTTTACAGGTTCAGTTCCCCGGGAAGGGCGGCTGTAGGCATACTCCATCCGGCCGGATTCGGTGATCGCGGCGGCTGCCGTACTGCCTTTGGTGCACAGCCGGCCGAAGTTGGCCGGATGCTCCTTGTCTCCGGTGATTTTGACCACCCGGTTATCCGATACTTCGAGTACGATCCCGCAGCCAACCCCGCAGTATGGACAGACGCTTTTGATTAAGCCAGTTGTCATGTGAGTTCACCGCCCCGAAGTTTTCTGTACAAGCTGATTAGAAATTAACCCCTGATTCCGCCTTCGCCCAGGATTTTCTCCAGGATCTGGTGACCGCGAAAAAGATAAGGGTGGTAAGGAGGACAATGGAGCCGACCACCAGAAATCCGGTGACCTGTGAGCCTGTGGACTGCTTCAGCGGGCCCAGGACATACGTCGGCAGCAAATATCCGCCAAGACCTCCGGCAGCACCGACAATTCCGGTAATGACTCCGATCTCGCTGGAGAAGCGCTGAGGGATAATCTGAAAGACCGAGCCGTTCCCCATCCCGAGGCAGGCCATCATTACGCTGGTATAGAGCAGCATCACCAGGAATGAGCCGGGCATGGATGCAATGGCAAACGCACATACCGAAATGACACTGTACAAAACAAGAAGCAGGCGCATGCCGCCAATCCGGTCCGCGATCCAGCCGCCTAAAGGCCGGAAGAAGCTGCCCGCAATAACGGTGATGGTGACCAGGTATCCCACCTGAATTTTGGTCAGGCCCCCGGAGTGTACACCGTCGCCGTACACATCATAGAAGAAAATGCTCGCATAGTTGGCGAATCCGACAAACCCGCCGAAGGTAATGGCATAGAACATCGAGAACCACCAGGTATCCGCATGTCTGAAGACGCTGAGGTAGTCTTTGAGCGGTTTGGGCGCAGGGGCATTCGGGGCATCCTTAGCCAATATGGAAAAAACAATCATCACGATCGCCAGAGGAATCAGCGCAATCCCAAATACACTGTGCCAGCCGTAGGCCTGGGCGATCTGCGGCCCGAAAAAGGTAGCCAGCGCGGTTCCGCTGTTCCCTGCGCCGGCAATGCCCATCGCCAGCCCCTGATATTGCGGGGGGTACCAGCGGCTTGCAAGAGACAGCGATACGGCAAAGCTTGCGCCTGCAAAACCGAGCAGGAATCCGATCATATGAATCTGCAGCAGGCTGGTTCCGCCCAGCCATCCCCACAGAAGAGGGATAACGGTGAGGAACATCCCGAGCAGACCTGCCTTTTTACTGCCGATGCGGTCAGCCAGAATGCCCATTGGAATCCGGAATATCGAGCCGCCGAGGATAGGAATGGCGACCATGGCTGCTTTTTGGGTATCCGATAATCCGAAGTCCTTGGTAATGTAGAGCGATAGAGCTCCGCACAGCACCCAGATCATAAAGCTTACGTCAAAGTACAAAAAAGCTGAGAACAAACTCGGGGCATGACCCGCCTTGCGAAAACTCTTTGCTTCCATTGCTGACATCCTCCTTTAATTGAACCCCAAGTAAGTGAATCGACAAAAAAGGGCCGACTGACAGAACCCGCAGACTCGCGGATCTTGTTAATCGGCCCCGTTGCCAATTGCAGCCACGTCATCGTGACTGACTGTATAAGTGATGTAAGAATACCGGTGCAACAAGCTATCCGTCCACAACATTGTGGGCAGAAACGGCCTGCGTCCTTCGTTGACACAATGTTGTGTCGTTGAAATCTTATATTGTCAATATAATTAGCTCGATAAGAAATGTCAACAACTATAACATAAAAATTTAAAAATATTAATTTTTATGCTTATAATAGCCTGATTAATGGATTTTGTGTTATATAATCTAACATAACTATGCAGGTCTTTGCTGCCTCTCAAGAGAGCTGCACATAAAATGAAGTAGACTCCCCGGCCACACTTTTGGCATAGATTTTCCCCTTGTGCTGATCCACAATCGACTTGGCGATGGCGAGGCCCAGGCCGTAACCGCCCTGCTTACGCGCTCGGGAATTATCCGTACGATAGAAGCGGTCGAAGATACGGGTCAAATGCTCCGCAGCAATGCCATCCCCGGTGTTCGAGACGCACAGCAGCACATCGGTATTCTGTTTTTTTAGCGTGACCGCTACCGAGCCCTTGGGATTGGTGTATTTCACGGCGTTATCCAGAAGAATCATGACCACCTGCATGAGCTGTTCGCTGTTGCCCTGCACGGTCAGGTCCGGTTCGATATCATATTCGAAAGAAATATGCTTCTCAAAAATGACGGCCTCCATGGTCAAAATGATATTCTCTACGGCATCGCTCATATTGAGCCTGCTGTGGATCATGCTTGTCCGGGTATCGTCCATTTCCGTCAGGTAGAGCAGATCATTGGTCAGCCGGGTCATCCGCTCCGTCTCCGATTTGATATACTGCAGCCACTTCGCCTGATTGCCGATCGTATCGTCACTGTTCGACAACAGCACGTCGGCATTGGTATTGATGATCGTCAGTGGTGTCTTCAGCTCATGGGAGGCATCGGCGATGAACTGCTTCTGCTTGTCAAAGGCTTCCCGGACCGGCGCAATTGAGCGGTTGGCGAAGAAGCGGCTGGTGAAGTAGAGAATGATCAGCATCAGAATGCCGACAGCAGTGAAGGTATAGATCAGGTTGGTAAGGATTTTCTGCTGGGCAGTGATATCCAGGAAGACAATGACTTCCCCGCTGCCAACATGCTTGACCGTGAAGATCCACCGGCTGTCATCCAGGGTGAAGCGTCCAATATCCTTGCCTACGCTAAGGGCCTCCTTCAGCGCAGCCGTATAGAATTCCTCGTCCATTGTAAATTTGGATTCCTTATCGATCAGCTTCCCGGTTGAGTCGGTAGTCACCGTGAAGGAAATAGAGCGCTCTGGCGGCTGATCCCCGCCCTGCATCGGCCCGTTGTCTTTGGGCGGAATTCCGTCAGCGGAGCCTGGATGACCTGCATCGCCCGGGCCCTTCTGCTGGTAGTCAGCAATCCGGTGCAGATCCATATTAATGTCGTTTTTCACATTCAGGTACATGATCACATAGATCGTGGCGAAGGCAATCAGCATCATTACAGAGATGGTGGTCAGATTAAGAATTAAGAACCGGTTTCTGAGCTTTGTGAACATCAGCAGGTCACCTCTAATACATAGCCGACGTTTCGGATCGTGTTAATGCGTACCTCCGAGTTCAGGAAGGTCAGTTTTTTCCGCAAAAAAGAGATGTATACCTCCACGTTATTATGCTCTGCCTCGGAGTCGAAGCCCCACAGCTTCTCAATGATCTGCTCCTTCGAGGTTACCGCCTGCTTCCTCAGGATCAGCAGCTCCAGCAGCTCGTTCTCCTTCAGATTCAGCTTGATCTCCTTGCCCTTTACAGAGAGCCGCAGGTTCGCCGTATTCAGCTCTATATCCCCCAGCTTCAGGGCATCATCCGGGATGACCTCACCTTTGCGCCGCAGCGCCGCACGTATTCTGGCCATCAGCTCCTCCGACGAGAAGGGCTTGGCAATATAATCATCGGCTCCATAATCAAGCCCCGTCACCATATCGGTAATCTCACCTTTGGCGGTCAGCATGATAACAGGCGTGGATACGCCTTCGCCGCGGAGCTTCTTCAGCACGGTGATTCCATCCATTTCCGGCAACATAATATCCAGCAGCAGCAGGTCATAGATCCCGCTCTGTGCATAGTCCAGCCCCGTTCTTCCGTCATGGACCGCGTCCACGGAATAGTTCTGTTTTTTCAATATTTGAGTCAAGGCTTCCGCCAGATGCACTTCGTCTTCCACTATTAATATCCTCATGGGTATGCCCATCCTCTGCCTAGAAAGTTTGCTGATTACTTAAGCCATTATAGCAAGCTTACCTTTAACCAACCTTAACCGGATTTTCTGTGCAGGTGCGCTATAGATGAAGAATCCTGGGAGCACAGCCCATTTGTTAAGCCAATGTAAAAAGATCAAGGGGGTGTAAACTCATTTAAGATTCATTAAAGGTTCCGGGACTAAGATACATTCATAAGCAAGCGGGACACACATGGAACACACACATACAGCACATAAAAGCACTTATGAGACACTCCACTACGAAAGGATCTGAACCCTATGGCGATTGAGGTATTCAACCGATACGAGAACAAATATCTGCTCGATCATGCTGCTTATCTGAAACTCTACTATAATCTGCTGGAATATATGGAGCCGGATGCTTACAACAAGCAGCATGAATTCTACCCGATTACGAATCTTTATTATGACACCGCTCATGATTCCCTGATCCGCAGCAGCCTGGCGAAGCCGAAATACAAGGAAAAGCTCCGCATAAGAGCTTACGGCACTCCGAACCAGGACACCAAGGTGTATCTGGAAATTAAGAAAAAGGTGTTCGGCCTGGTCAATAAAAGAAGAACCTCGCTTAAGCTGCAGGAGGCTTACGATTTCGTCGCCACAGGCGTGGAGCCGGAATTCAAGGTTTACATGAACAAGCAGGTGATCGGGGAGATCAAGTACATGCTAACCCGGTACGATCTGCAGCCCAAGCTGTATCTGTCCTATGACCGCAAAGGGCTTTTCTGCAAAAATAACCGTGATTTGCGGATCACCTTCGACACGAATATCAGAAGCCGGCGGTACGATGTGAAGCTGGAGCGCGGTCCATATGGCGAACCTCTGCTGGAACCGGGGCAATGGCTGATGGAAGTGAAGGCCGAGAAGACGATTCCGGTCTGGCTGGCCAAGATGCTCTCGGAGCACCAAATGTACCGCACCAGCTTCTCCAAATACGGCAATGAATATAAAAAAATGCTCAAGAACAGCAGAATAGAAACGGAGAGTGCCCTTTATGCTTGACTCTATGTTCTCAGCCGCTACAGCGACAACAGAATTAACCTTTATCAACGCGATTCTAACCATACTTATAGCGATTGCACTCGGAGGAATAATCAGCTTCACCTATATGAAGACCAATCCGGGGGGGTATTCGCAAAGCTTCACGCTCACGATGGTCCTGCTGCCGGTGATTGTAGCGATCATTATTCTGCTGATTGGCAGCAACGTAGCCCGCGCCTTCAGCCTTGCCGGTGCCTTCTCGATTATCCGCTTCCGCAGCGCGCCTGGCGATCCGAAGGACATCACATTTGTTCTGTTCACCATGGCTTCGGGCCTGGCTTGCGGGGTGGGTTCCTTCGGCTACGCGATACTGTTCACCCTCATTCTCTGCGTGCTGATGTTCATCCTGAACCGCACCGGCTTCGGTGTAAGAAAGTCGCAGCAGAAAACGCTGAAGGTAACCATTCCCGAGGATTTGGGGTATGAAGAGGCATTTGCTGAAGTGTTCGAGAAATTCAATGTCCGCTTTGAGCTGAAAAAGATTAGAACCACCGAGCTGGGCAGCTTATACGAGCTGGTCTACGACGTTACGATTGATGAGTACACGAGCCAGAAGGAACTCCTGGATGCGGTCCGCACCCGGAACGGCAATCTTGATCTGTCGCTGACCATGAGTCCAACCCCCGCGGAGTACTAAAATCGAAGGGAACGATGATATATGAAGAATTTCATTACAGGAAGCAAGATAGGGATGGTGCTGCTGAGCGCGGCACTCATGACGGCGTGCAGCACAACTTCCGGAGCGAATACCAATACCACGAACCGTGCGGCAACAGGTACAGCCGTTACAACCCGTGCACAGAGCGGAACCACTGCTGCTGTAGCTCTGGCAAACGTCAAGACGACTGACCTGGTAGCGTATGACGAAGACGATACCACTACAGACTGGACGGCAGATGCTTCAACCGATATTACCCTCGCAGGGACGACAGCGAAGATCGAAGGTGCTGGTGCTACAGCCAAGGATGGATCGGTAACGATCACCGAAGCGGGAACCTATATCCTCACCGGGTCACTAAGTGACGGGCAGATTATTGTGGATGAGCAGGCCAAAGGAACCGTTCGGCTGGTGCTGAACGGTGTGAACCTGAAGGTTAGCGACAGTGCTCCTGTCTACATTAAGGAAGCGGGCAAGGTTGTGATTACTCTGCAGGAAGGTACGGAGAACAGCGTCTCAGACGGGACAACCTATGTGTTCGCCGATAGTACCACGGATGGACCCGGTGCAGCTATCTTCAGCAAAGCTGATCTGACGATTAACGGAACCGGCAAGCTGACGGTTACCGGAAGTTTCAAGGACGGTATTTCCAGCAAGGACGACCTGAAAATTGTGGGCGGCACCCTGAATATTACGGCAGCAGATGACGGAATCGTGGGCAAGGATCTGGTAGCGGTGAAGAACGGAAATATTACCATCAAGGCAGAAGGCGATGGTATCAAGTCCACCAATGACGAGGATACAACCAAAGGCTTCGTGGCGATTGCAGCCGGAACATTCGATATTACGGCAGGCAACGACGGCATTCAGTCGGAGACGGCGGAAGTGATTGACGGCGGAACATTTAACATCGTGACGAATGGCGGCTATGAGAACGCAGCGGCAAAGACGGGTGAGCAAGGTCCGGGCGGTATGGGCATGGGCGGCGGTAAGGGCGGCTTCGGCGATCAGGGTGCAGTAGACGGAACCTCAGCAGCTACATCCGATGATACTCCGGCGAAAACTACGGCTGCAGCTGCGACGGATACAGCAACGGTGACTACAGCATCAGTGACTACAGCAGTGGCAACAGCCACAACGGCTGAAACGGAATCTACGAGCGCCAAAGGATTGAAATCCGGCGGAGACCTTACTGTGAATGGCGGCAGCTTCACACTGAACTCTGCAGATGATGCTCTGCACAGCAACGGCAATGTCTCCGTTACGGACGGCGAATTCAAGATAACTGCGGGAGATGACGGCATCCATGCAGACAGCCTGACCTCCTTGTCCGGCGGCACCATCGATATTACCAAGAGTTATGAAGGTATTGAAGGCAGCAATATCACGATTGCCGGCGGACAAATCCACGTAGTCGCTTCCGATGACGGTGTGAACGTTTCTGGCGGGAATGACGCGAATACTGCACAGGGAACAGCGCAGCAGGATCAGTTCACTAGCTCCGGCAGCAACATGCTTACGATCAGCGGGGGAACGATAACCGTTGATTCCACCGGTGACGGCCTGGATTCCAACGGGTCATTCACTATGACAGGTGGCACCGCCATTGTTAATGGTCCTACCAATGACGGCAACGGCCCGCTGGATTATGACGGCACCTTCGATATGACCGGCGGCTTCCTGGTCGCTGCGGGCAGCGCCGGCATGGCCCAGGCACCAAGCGAGGATTCCAGCCAGTACTCGGTCAGCATGAGCTTCACGGCAGATCAGCAGGCAGGCACTCCGGTTCATCTGGAGGACAGTGACGGCAACACCATCCTGACCGTCGCGCCCTCCAAGAATTTCCGCTCAGTCGTTGTCAGCTCCCCTGATCTGAAGAAGGGCGGATCCTATACCCTCTCAACAGGCGGCACCTCGACAGGCACCGCAGTGGACGGATTGTACACAGACGGCGAGTACAGCGGAGGCACCCAGGTCGTAGCGTTCGACATCTCCAGCAGCGTAACCTGGCTTAACGAATCAGGTGTCACAACGGCTAACACCGGCCGTGGCCCTGGTGGCGGAGGCGGAGGCACCAGACCGGATCGCGGCGCTGGCGGTACACCACCTCAAGGCGGAACAGGCGGCACCCCGCCTGACGCTGCAAGTGAAACTACAAATTAAACAGCAGCTAAACCAATAAGCGGCCCATCTCCAGGTTAAAGGAGGTGAGCCGCTTTCTTTGCTGCTCAACTGAGCAATGTACAGCTACTGGAAAGCGCGGGGGCTGAGGATATTCCCTTACGTAGTCTGACTAACCATAGTTAGGGCATTGAATAAATGGAAAATAAATCCGATATATATGATGTATTTATTCATTATCACTTCAGTGGTTTCGTTAACGCAGTAGAAAAGTACATAAAGATTTATCATTTGACTGCAGGATATCATATCGTGAGCTTATCGGAGCTGAAAAGTCGGAGGGAATAGATGTCATCAAATAAACTGGTATTCAAAGAGGATGAAGTCGAGCGCCTGCGAACAAAAATAGGACAGGTGAGCCAGGATACCAATCAACTGTACTTGCAGCTGAAAGGCCAGGCAAACAGTTGGGGGGGGATCCCGCTCGGCCAAAACTTGCTGCAGGCGCAAGTACTAATCAATGAATTGACGGTGGATGCGGAGAAGCTGGAAGACATCCTTAGGGCTGCTATCAAGGGAGTTCAGGACGTTCAAAACGAGAATAAACGGCAGATGAGCCAGCTTGAACAGCAGTTCAGTCTGTTAGGAGGAATGTTCGGCAGATTTGGGGGAGGGAGCGAGACAGGAAGAATCCAGATTCCCTCTTTTGCCCGGCAGGCCGTTACGAAGCTGATCTCTACAGTTTCCACTTTAATGGGACGGGATGGACTGCACAGCGATCCTACGGTGCAGAAGCTGCAAAATATCATCCAAAAGTTTAGCTTCGGGACCACAGAGAGCATTGCGGCGCAAAGCAAGCTGAAAGATATCTACGAAGCGCGTGATGTAATTGCCAAGGCGCAGACGGCCTATGAGGTATACCAGGCATTTGGAAATAATGCTCAAATGAACGCGGTGCACAAGCTGGCAGAAGACGCACGCAAGAGGCTGGAATCCCTGGGTGTAGACGAAGTCCAGTACCGTGCGGAGAAGGATCTAAGCGCGGATTTCAAGCAGCCCGCGGTTAAAGCGTGTGACTATGATCCGTCGATTACGACTAGCAGCGTACCGTTAGATCAGGATGAAGCGTATCTTTTGCTGCTGCGAATGGCGATGGAACCCGGGGACAAAGGGGAGTGGGCCAAGAACCAGTTGGAAATCATTCATCGCGGAGGGCAGGGAATACTCTTAGCGAATCCAAACTCGGAAGCTTGGCGGGGAATCGTGAATCAGGCGATGGTACAGAATATCAAAGACGGCCCCCCAGTGGAGGAGGTCAGAGGAGACCAGGCGGATTGGCGAAGCCGTCCGGCCAAGAAGGACTTTATTGACAAATATTTGGTAGACCCTCTTGATGAACTGATTACAGGTGAGAAGCCAGGAATCAAGACACAGGGACAGCAGGCGATGGAAGCCCAGTTTTTTGCAATGCAAATGGAGCAGCAGTCGGTACTAAGTGAGTTCACAAGCGATTTCCAGGCCACATTGCGTGGCGCGGCGAGTGCAGACCGGATCACTGAAGTCTTGGGAATAGGTACCGTCAATCTGAAGAGTGGATCCAATAAGAATGGACAAATTCAGTCTCCTAGTGGAATGGGAGGAAGCGGATTTGGTAAAATAAAAGAGTTGGACGGAGTAGAGGTAGGTGAAATGAAGCCTTTACCTAATCACAGTGAGCTGGAGAGCGTGGATGATTTTAATCCTACGTTTAAAGGGATTGAGGGGATGGGTAATAAGGTTTCTAAAGTTGGAAATTTCCAAAATAGAATAAATGATATCAGAAATAAGATGCCGAATGCCAGTTTACAGAAACAAGGTAATATGGCCACTGCTGACGTGAAAATACCTGGAATAAAGACGGAGTTTAGTGCACATAGCAGAGTTAACAAGTCTGGTGACAAAGGCTCAGATGTAGCTGATTTTTCTTACCAGAAGTCAGCAGAAGTAAGAATGTTTGGGACTTACGTAAAAGATGGAAAGCCCGGAGCAGAGTTCGATAGGTTTCATGATACGGAGGCTAAAATTTTAGAGGATATTGCTTCTCAAATAAAAAATCCAAGTATTAGAGGGAAAATAGACCTATATACCGAACTCCCGGCTTGTCAAAGTTGTTCGAATGTTATCCTTGAGTTTAGAAGAATGTTTCCGAATATCGAACTAAATATCTTTACAAAATAATCAGGGGGGAAAAGTATGATACTTACATATCCAGAGCTTAAAGACGACGTTATGGACTGTTTTATGATGTTTCATGAAGATATGAATTACCCAGTCAAAGATAGTTTATATGCGATATTGGGTGAAAGTGAACATCATCCAGAATTTACACAAGCAAACGAGTGTTGTATTTATGTTAATTATGCCCTTATTATGATTGACAAGAATGAGAATATTGATTTTATGCAACAACGTCTAAATGAATTGCTTGAAGAAGAACATATGCAAATCTATAAAGAGGAATTACAAGATGATTTCGATGAATTCAATGCTGATGTACTTAATTTAAAAGTGAGGCTGTCCCAGAAGTAATATTGGAATACCCTCATGTCTATTCACGCTCCATCTTGGTGGCTTATGAATAGCCCCACTCAGTGCCGAATGAATCGGGCGGTACAACTCAATTAGACTTAACCCTCATCAGCCCCGTATTAAGATTTCGTCACTTCATGGCCGGAGTAGAGATAGGTGAAATGAAGCCTTTACCTAATCACAGTGAGCTGGTGAGCGTGGATGATTTTAAACCTACTGAGGGGACGGGTAAACTTAGAGACTTATCCGGTATCCTAGACCGTGTTAATGAGCTACGGTCACAGTTGCCAAGTAAATCGGAAAATAAGGGAATTTTGGTTAAGCTGAAGTAGATGTTCAAGGTGATAATAAAAAGGAGTTTTTCGCTCATAGTTCTGCAAATGAAGCATCAGATAAGGGGGCGATACCGGAGAATATCCTTGTAACCTCAAGGTGAGCCAATATTTAACGCTAAAAAGGTTGACCTCAATAATGCAAGAATTGACACACCTGAAGCATACTTAAGAGACTACGACACAGAGTATGAAATTTTGAATGATATTGCATTTCAACTTGGAGATAACAAAAATGCTAAAGGGACAATAAACTTGTTTACAGAGCGTCTTACTTGCCAAAGTTGTTCTGATGTAATCATGAGTTTTAGAAGGGAGTACCCAAACATCACAGTAAACATACTTGCAAATAATGATAAAAATGCAAAGTGAAATGGTGGTGTGGGCGTGAAGGAATGGGAATATAACGAATTAACTGAATATATTGCCGAGGTCTTTAATAATTCAATTAGCGATGGTCTAAATGCTTTACACGCAGGAGGACGATGTTTGTATGAGTTTACTAACGTGATTGAGGAGGGTGACACCGAGAAGATGATATTTTATATTAGTGTAGCTAATCTACAAATTAATAGTGGGATTCTTTCTTCTCGAATCTATGAAGTAGTTGATAATATCATTAAGTCTTTTGATTTCGATACCATTGTTGATGAGCTAGGAATTACCGATGCTAAGGATTTAATTCTTCGTATCGAATCACTTAAAACAAAGATGCAAAGTGTTGAGGTTATTGGTTGAAAAATATCTGTCCAAGGTCGTGGGGGCTACCCAGTCCCAAATGAACCCATCATTCAACCAATAACACGTATAACCCATGTAATACCCGTATAAAGTTTTCTTCAATACGATGTACGCACTTCAAAGCTTGAATTTTATACCCTAATTAACGCTACTGCTTTACATAGAACAGGTTGATTATGGTCAGATACCACCATGATTGACCTGTTTTTTGTTATCGTTGTTTTCTTGCGGGTTTTTCAAATTTACTCGTAACTGTGTTAACGATGGTATCTTTTGCTGCTGCGAATGGCGATGGAACCAAGGGACAAAGGGGAGTGGGCCAAGAATCAGTTGGAAATCATTCATCGCGGAGGGCAGGGAATACTCTTAGCGAATCCGAACTCGGAAGCATGGCGGGAAATCGTGAATCAGGCGATGGTACAGGATATCAAAAACGGTCCCCCGGTGGAGGAGGTCAGAGGAGATCAGGGGGATTAGCGAAGCCGGCCGGCCAAGAAAGATTTTATCGATAAGTATTTGGTGGACCCTCTTGATGAACTACTTACAGGTGAGAAGCCAGGAATCAAGACACAGGGACAGCAAGTGATGGAAGCCCAGTTTCTTGCAATGTAAATGGAGCAGCAGTCGGTACTAAGTGAGTTCACAAGCGATTTCCAAGCTACATTGCGTGGCGCGGCGAGTGCAAACCGGATCACAGAAGTCTTGGGAATAGGTACCGTCAATCTGAAGAGTGGAACCAATAAGAATGGACAAATTGAATCCTCTAGTGGAATGGGGGGAAGCGGATTTGGTAAAATAATAGAGTTGGACGGAGTAGAGGTAGGTGAAATGAAGCCTTTACTAAATCACAGCGAGCTGGAGAGCGTGGATGATTTTAATCCTACGTTTAAAGGGATTGAGGGGATAGGAGAAGGTAGATTACCTGATCACATGTTAGGAAAGAATGATGCTGATCCGTTTAGGGATATTTATGGACCAGGGCGTCTCTGTCACCCCGAAGAATGGAATAATATTATTAAGCAAGCACAGGAAGCAGGAGTTGAAGTAAGAATCCTAGATCGTGATATTATGGCATATGCGCCAAGAGGAAATGTACCAGGGCAATTAAATATATTTGAAGATGCTTCAATAAGTGCTCTAAGACATGAATATCAACATTTCCTAGACGATATGGCAAAAGGCTACCCCAAATTGGATGTGACTTATGAGTTCAAAAATAGAATTATAATGGAACATAGTGAGTGTATTGTGTGAATATAAAATAGCAAATGACAACGAGATTCATGGCTTTACCGAATTGGAAGTGGGGAGGTGCGAACAGTCGATAGGTTTTGTTTTACCGTTCCAGTATCGAGAATTTCTTTTAACGATTGGTCACGATGCAGGTTTGCTCTTCCAAGGAACGGATATATTATTTCGAAATGTAGAAAATCTCTTGGAACTTAGAAAAGAAGCTGAAGATCTATTGGAAGAAAATGAAGAAACTTTTAGCTTACCATCTGATGCTTTTGTCTTCTCAATGCATCAAGGGTATGAATTTAACTACTTTGTTATATCGGAAGGTAATGATCCTCCAGTTTATCAATATGTTGAGGGAAATGGTAATTCTGAATTATTTTGGGGTAGTTTCAGTCTATTTCTTAGAAAATCAATAAATTCATGTGCTCAAGCTATTAAGGATGGGGTTATTCCCTTGCAATGGTGGGGTGGGTACCTTGATGAAAATGGAAAAGTGATGAATTTCTTTCCGACCATATCAGAATAATTTTTAGGAGGATAATTTGATGAGTGTCAAACTAACAGAGAAAGAATTATTGGATATGTATTATCGACACCTTGAAGGGAAATATTTCTTAGATGCACTTAAAAACTATTGCAATGGAAATGGGTTTGGTGGTAGTGAGAGTGTTTGGTGTGTTTTTGCTGGTGAGTTAGATGAGTGGGAAGAAGGTTATTTCGGAGATGCGGGAGTTTGTTATTTTTTTGACTACCCTGCGGTAGAGGAAGATCAGACACTTGTATTGGACTACCTAACTTTCTATCAGTATCTAAATGAAGCAAGTAAAGACTATTTAATACGGAATCCAATAGTTACCGATGAGGTTGAAGCACGATTAATGGAAATCAAACAAAAGTTCAATATTGCATAAGTTGGCGAGAACATTTCTAACCCATATCAACCCATTAATGTACCCATGCAAAGATTATGTAATTTTCAATTTTCTTGAAACTACAGGTTGTGTAAAGCAAAAAGCGGCACTTCTCCAAGTTAAGAGAGTTGCCGCTTTTGCTTACATAAAATCAAAAAAGTACCGGATCACATGGAAGAACACCGGTGAGGTGTAGGCCAGGCTGTCGACGCGGCTCAGGTAGCTTGTCTGCAGGGCAGCGAATTTGTCATCATCGCCGATGAGCAAATCGCGCTTCAGCACCGACACCGTTAAGCTTCCGAAGAATCCGGCCAGACTGATCAGCACGCCGGAGAACAGACCGAAGATCGGGGTCAGCGGCGTGAAGTAAGGGTAGATCAGGTACGATACCCCTGTAGTAGCCACAAATGCACAGGCGAAGCCCTCCCAGGTCAGATTCGGGTTGGCGGTTGGAACGACCTTGCGTTTGCCGAAATAGATTGAAGCCAGATAATGTACGGCATCATTCAGCTGCGTGAGCACTACCAGGAACAGCACCAGCCCCGCGCCATACTCCGGTGTGGCAAATTGGAAGTAGGCCAGGTGGCTGAGACCGAACACCATGAGCATCAGTCCCCACTGGGTGGCGCTTACGCTGCGCAGGAATCCGAGCGTGCCTTTGTTGATGAGCCGGGGCAGTGGCAGGAGCAGGAAGACATATACCGGGATGAAGACGATGAACATGCCATACCACTCTATGTAGATCCAGTAGAACTGCAGCGGAATGGACAGGTAGGCCCACAGGAACAGCCGTCGGTCCGCTTTTCGGGTACGGATCATGGAGAAATATTCTTTCAGTGCGAAGAAGGATAGTGCCATCAGGGATAGCAGGGACACGACCGGATTAATCAATGTGGCCAGACAGAAGATAAAGAGCATGCCCCACCAGGTCTTGATCCGGAAGCCAATTCCCGTGTAATCTTTATCCTTCTGGAGTCTGCTTACCAGGATGTAGAGCAAATGAATGGCGGATAAAGCGGTGAAGATAAGCACGAATGTAACGAGCGAACTGTTCAAGCCATCACCAACTTGTCGCAGGATAGGATTCCAACAAAGGAATCATATGTTAATATATAAAAAAGTACAAGTTGCATGTGAGATTTTGACACTTCGATAAGGGGACTTTCTGTATATGGAAGCTGATCATTCGGTCTATATCCTGCTCACGAATACGGGGACACTGTTCACGAAGCTTATTCAAGGCTATACCAAAGCGCCTTACAACCACGCCTCCATCTCGTTTGACCGTGAGCTTACAGAGCTGTACAGCTTCGGCCGGAAGAATCCGAGTAATCCCCTGAATGGCGGCTTTGTACATGAAGATCTGCGGACAGGCACCTTCAGCAAATATCCGAATACCACCTGTGTGATCTACGAGCTGCATGTTTCTGGACGCGAGGTCGAGAAAATGCGGCGGGTCCTGCACATCTTCATCCGCAGCCGCCAAAAGTACCTCTACAACATGCTGGGCGTCATTGGCATTGCCCTCAAGGAACCTGTTGAATTCAGCAACTCTTATTTCTGCTCGCAGTTTGTTGCGGAAATTCTGGACCGGTCCGGCATCAAGCTGTGGAACAAGCTGCCTGCGCTCGTTACGCCGGATGATTTCCGGCAGAGTGACCGGCTGGAGCTGATCTATCAAGGGAAGTTGAGTGAGTACGTGCCGGAGGAGGGCAAGTGAGCGTCTACAGCCTGTTTTTCTCCATCCATGAAGTAGCCCAATCGACCAGAGGACGTTGTTCCAGAAACCGGATATCGGCCTGCCCGACTTTATATACCGGAACATTCATTTCTTGGTCATACGCTTCTCCTAGTCGGATAAAATCCTCATCTTCAACAGCCTGGGTTTCGTAAGTCACCCACTTGCGCTTGCCTTCCACCAGGATGGCACTGCTTTCAAGAACCCTTTTCTTAGCGGGGAAGTCTGCTCGGGTTTCTGCCAGATGCAAAGATGTGCTTTTATCATAGCCGACGCCTGCCAAGAGTACATAACCATGTAACTGATACAGCTTATCCAGCGGTGAGCCTGAGCCGAAAATATTGCTTATGTCATGGCCTTGCGTAAGATATTCAGCATGCTTGCCAACTGCAGCGACGGATCGGGCCGGATGATCGGACCGCGCAGCCCCTGGCCATTTACGGAACATTTCGGCCACAGCACCCATCCCTATAGCCGGCGTGATTTCTTTATTATAAGCTGGCCAGTGTTCCCGGATTAGGGGCCATCCTTCGGTGGGCGCGTCCCAGTGGACGCCTGTGGATGGATCGAGATTCTTCCAGGTCTGGGAAGGCATCATCAGAGTGCCTTCTTCACCCACAATTTCAAGGAGTGAACGGATGAAGGTTTCGGGTCCTCCTACAACATAGCCCAGTTGGCTTAAGGAAGCGTGTACGAGGATATGTTGTCCTTTGGTGAGTCCACAGTTTGTGAACTGGGAGACTAAGTCCTCTTTCGTTAAAATCATGCGGTTCTCCTTACCAGTTGTCACGTGAATCTCCGCCTTTCATTAAGGTCAGATAACCCCGCTGCAAAAGCAGCGGGGTTGTCTCTTGGCGTAGCCAGGGAAGCAGTGCCCTTTGGTTATATATTCCATAAATACTATACCAGCGAGTGTCATTTGCAGCAATAGCGGATCAGCCCATTTTATGCATTGACCTGTAAACGGATACAGATTAAAATTATGGTGAATTTATAACAATATAATAACAAAAAAATAACAAATAAATAAAAGGAGAGATACACTACAATGGCAATGTTAAAGCATTATACCCCCTGCAATCCAAACGCCTCGGAAGAGGTCCGGACCGTCTTGAAGTATCTCAGCGATATTTCCGGTAATGGAATTCTTACAGGCCAGCATACCCAGACCACTGTGCAGAAGGAGCTGCGTTATATCGAAGAGGTGACCGGCAAGCTGCCTGCTCTTTGCGGATTTGAGCTGCTGGCGTATTCGCCTAATATCAATGTCGAGAAGACCACCCCGGAATGCATGCTGGAAGTGGAAGAGAACAAGAATACACTGGATAATGCATGGGATTGGGCACTGGGCCGGGGAGGATTAGTTACATTTACGTGGCACTGGTTTTCACCTTTTGGCAGCTGGGCTAAGGGTTTTTATGCGGAGAATACCACTTTTGACGCCTCCAAGGCTGTCATAGAAGGAACGGAAGAATACGAAGCGCTGCTGTCGGACATGGATGTGATGGCGGGGATTTTGAAAGAATTTTGTGACAAGCAGATCCCTATCCTGTGGCGTCCATTCCATGAATCCGAGGGTACGTGGTTCTGGTGGGGAGCCAAGGGACCTGAGGTTGCAGCGAAGCTGTACCGGATTATGTACGACAGATACACCCATCATCACCAACTGAATAATCTGATCTGGGTGTGGAACTCGCCGCTCGTGGAGGGCTATCCGGGTGATGATGTAGCCGACGTGATCTCCAGAGACCTGTACCCGCCGAAGCATGTCCACACGGATCTGCGTCCGGAATATGAGGAACTAATCCAGATCACACCGTCCCCCAAAATCACGGCACTTGGAGAAATAGGCGTGATTCCGAGTATGTCCCAGTTGTCCGAAACAAGAATTCCGTGGACATGGTATATGACCTGGTCTAATGAATACGGTGCATCTGAGGAATGGAATACACAAGAGGAGCTGCGCCGGGCGTATCACCATGAATACGCGATCACCCTGGACAAGTTGCCTAAGCTGTATTAAGGGAACGGTAATGGAGAAGGGCTGGCCGTGAGGCCGGCTGAGCCCATATCAAGCGGCATGGTCAGAGCGCGGTGGTGGCCGTGTTTACGCCTCTTCCGGCACCACTACCTGAATATGGCGGGGGAGTACGCTCAGCCGGATCGGCAGAGCCGGGCCTTCTTCGCCGTCCACGTTGGTCCTCATGACATCTGCCGAGCTTACGGTTACTTCTCTTGCAGTGAAATAATCCACGTCCTTGTGGTTCTTGAGTGTGCCAAGCAATAAAGAGATACTGACCGTAAGCGTGTTGAGGAAATTCAGATCCTTAATGATGTAGCAGTGGAGCAGTCCGTCATCAACAGCGGCATCCGGGGCCAGTTTTTCGAAACCTCCTACGGAATTGGTCAGTGCAGCAAGGAACAGCGGAGTCTCACCTACCCAGGTCTTGCCATCATGCTGTATGGTGAGCGGATGGGCGGCGTTGCCTGCCAGCTCTTTGATGCCCTCTTTGAAATAGGCCAGAGCGCCGAATCTGGATTTGTCATGCGAAGATACGGAGGACAGGGATTCGGCCAGCGGTCCGGCAGCGACCACGTTGACGAACAACTGGCCGTTTAGCCTGCCTGCGTCTACCCGTTGCACCCGGGAGGAGGCCAGTGTATGAATGGCTTCTTCCGGAGTCAGCGGAATCTGCAGCGCGCGGGCAAAGTCATTCACCGTCCCAAGGGGGATAACCCCCAGCTTCGGCTGGTGTGACTGGCCAAACAGGCCGTTGATCGTTTCATGAAGCGTTCCATCCCCTCCGATAGACACCACCAGATCGGCTTTAGCTTCACAAGCAGCAATGCAATATTCGGTGGCATCCCCTTCTTTTTGCGTCTCCTTGACCGTAACCTCATAACCCCGGCTCACCAGCAGTTCCTCGGTACTACTGACATAATCCGGTGCTTCCTCCTTGCCGGATGAGGGGTTCACAATAATCATAGCCTGCGTCATACACGACTTCCTCTCTGTTTGCAGTTATGTGTTGTACTTACATTACCCCCAAAAGAAGCCATTGAATGATAGCTAGAGCAGTATCAGTGTGCGATATGGACAATCCGGTTGCGTCCTTTATTTTTGGCCTGGTACAGCGCTTGGTCTACTTCTTCGAACAGGTTGTTGCCCAGAGAGAAGCTGCTGATGCTCAGAAGTCCCATGCTAACAGTAACTGACACGGGCTCGGCAACGTTTTCGATTCTAATCTGATTTAATTCAACCCGTGCTTTGACACGCTCGGCGATACGCTGGGCTTCAGAATGAGCGATATCCGGCAAATACACCATAAATTCTTCCCCGCCATAACGAGCTAAAACGTCGGATGGGCGAATTTCCTCTTTCAGCGCCTCCACCGTATGGCAGAGGACTTCGTCGCCGGCTAGATGTCCGTAAGTATCATTCACTGACTTGAAGAAATCGATATCCAGCAAAATAAGTGCGAAGGGAATATGCTCTTTCCTGTTTCGGCCCATTTCATCCTCCAGATGCTGCGTCAGATAATGGCGGTTATAACAGCCGGTGAGGCTGTCTGTAAGGGCCATTTGCTGCAGCTGCCGGTTCTTCTCGAACAGCTCCTGTTGGACCTCAATCAATGAATGGTTGCGTTCCTGCAGGGCCATGTTCTGGTGATTGGTCTCATGAATCAGCTGCTGCAGCTCGGTCATGTCCTGAAACGTGACGATCCGGCCCACCCGTGACTCGCTGATCATAATGGGTGCAGCCTGAACATTCAGATGACGCTGGATACCCGAATGGAAAATCTCAATTTCGATACGCTCCAGCGGATGTTCGCAATAGGTCTGAATGAACGTTTCGATGGCTGGCGACAGATCGGAAAAAATAATATGGATGCTGAACCGTTCGCCCCGCTGCAGATGCATATAAGGATGCAGGGAACGGTTAATCTCAACCACGTTGTCATATTCATCAAGCACCAGAATCCCATGTCCAATCGTGTCCATTACATCCTGATGGGCTATGGTTACGATATCAAATACTTTGTCCCGGTTGATGGAAATGACAAAAAAAGTAGCGGACAATAATATTCCCAGTGAGGTCATTCCCGGGATGACCGGCAGGTACGGGTCCAGAACCACATTAAGCAGGATATCCAGCAGAATAAATAAGGTTATAGATAGAAGGCCTTTGAGTACCAGCATCACTTGTTTTCGTACGCGTGGGGCCATGTCTTGGACAAGCGCTGCAGAGATCACATACAGTGAAGCAGTCACCTGGATGAAGACCACGGCGATGAAGAGCCAAAAAAGGGGGCCATAGGTTCTCTGAATATAGCCGCCATTTACCGGCTGCACAAACCAGCTGTGGGGATTAAAGATGATGCCGGCTGTGGTCAATATCACCGGAATCGACAGCAGCAGTATGATTTTGCGGTGCAGAAGCCGGGCTTGTCCGGTCAGCAGAATAGTGAAAAAGATCCAGCCTGTGCTCAGCAGCGCCGAATCCACAAATGCAGCCTTGACATAAAATAATTGATAGGTAGACTGATCCGTTGTTTTAATGGCAAACTGGCAAAAGGGCCATATCATCATCGTGAAGTGGAAGGCTAAATAAACTTTATGCAGCTTCGTGATGTTAACAGTAACGAAAATATAGACGAATAGTGCAAACAGTATGAAGAATAAAATGAGATCAATCCATATCACGAAACCCAATAAATTACACCTTCCTGCTATTATTAGTCATTATGAATGTTTTTTGGGTCTAAAGTCTTGCATCTTGCCTCTAATATATAATCAGCATGCTAAGAATACAACCACCTTGGAAGTGTCATAGGCTGAAAATCAAGGAGATTGGGGAAGTCAGCAGTGCAGCCAGGAAAAAAATAGCAATAAAAGACTCTCGAAAACAAGGGGGGTTTTTGTGCTGAAGTTTGTCATTGGTTTGTCATTGAGATGCGTTATTATTCTATTAAATTTAATTATTGCAAACTTGAAAGGGTGAGGCCGACAATATGAAAAGAACTACAGTATTGAGACTATTTCTGGTTTCAGCCTTGACACTCGCTGTATTGAGCGGCTGTGTATTAAAAACAAGCTCGGTATATGTGAACTTCCCGGTTGATAAGCCGGATAGCTCAGAGCATTTGTTCTTCAGGTATGCAGATGGAAGCGTAGTCCAAGTTCCGGATGCCGGTGCGGCTTCTTCGGTAACAGCTCCTACGGATCCCGCAAAGACCATTGTGGGCGGGTATGTGAATGACAATACCATCAGCTGGGTTCCCAGTTATTCGTACAATGGCGGCTCTTATGTAACTGTGAGCAACATTAAGGCACATAAGCCTGATTATGCTGCAGATCATGTGGTGCTTGCTAAGCAGCCGGAGGCGAGTGTAGCTTATCCCGGATATATTAGTGTAACTTTTGCCGTGTACGGAGCAGATAACCAGCTGGTGAGCGGCCAGGCTGAAGTCTTTGCACATGCTGCTGATCCCAATACCGTGTTCTATAACACGGACCCTAGTGATAATAATTTCAGGACCATTGAGGCTCTTGAAGGATTCTCTTCGTATACAGACCAAGGATTAGTCACCTTTCTGATTAAGTCTCCCACTGTGCAGTTTTCATCGCCCATTTCGTTATATTCGGGTCCCAAATTAATTGCGGATAATATCTTTCACCTCACCACCGGAATCACAGTAAACGGAGCCGGAGGCGTAAGCTCTCTGAATACTGGTGATACCCTGGTGATGAATGCCGGGATAACACCGGTAGACGCAGCCAATCAAAGTGTAGTCTGGTCCGTAGTTTACGGAACCGGTTCAGCAACGATTGATGCGGTAAGCGGAGTGCTCACGGCAGGTGATCCGGGTACTGTAACCGTAAAAGCGGAAGCCACTGACGGAAGCTTAGTAACCGGCAGTACAGAATTAACTATAACGGCTGCTCCGACACCAACTGAAGCGCCGGTACCGACACCGACGCCGACTGAAGCACCAACACCGGCACCCATTGAGACACCTGCCAAGATCCCGGTTGCTTCCATTTCGATCGGTGGAGATTCTTTGGTGAAGTCGGGTGATTCTATTCAACTGGATATGGTTGTTGCTCCTGTAAAAGCCACTGATCGGACTGCTGTCTGGTCTGTTGTGTATGGAACGGGAACAGGTACGATTAGTGAAAACGGCCTGTTAACGGGGACTTCCCCAGGTACCCTTATTGTAAAAGCTACCGCTAATGACGGTTCCGGGGTATACGGGGAAAAAGAGGTTACGGTCATAGCATCCAGTGAGAGCAGCCTGCCAACAGCAACTGCTGGACCGACTATAGTACCAACCACAGCGCCGGCGCCAACGGAGCCAACACAAGCAGCAGTTCCAGCTTCAACACCGGCACCAACGTCTACACCAACACCAACACCAACACCAACACCAACACCAACACCAACACCAGCACCAACACCGACACCAACGCCAACACCGGAAGTGCAGGCGGCAGCCCACTTCGCTGACAAGGTGGTAAATATTAAAGATATAGTATTGAGCTTGAGCAAGAAGATCGAAAAGGCGAATGTTAATCCGTCTGCGGTGGAATTCACCGACATTTCCTCCCACTTTGCGGACCGAACGGTAGAAACCTTCGTTAAGCTGGGTATGGTTCAGGGCTATCCGGATGGAAGCTTCCACCCGAATGCAAGCATTACCCGTGCGGAGTTTGCAACCCTTATTTCCAAAGTGTTTGATCTCACCGGTACCCGCAGCGCAAGCAAATTCAGTGATATCTCCGGTCACTGGGCAGAGGCTTCGATTCGTACCCTGCAGGAAAAAGGCTTGGTCTCGGGCTATCCGAACGGCACATTTAAGCCAAACGGTGAAATCACCCGTTCCGAGATGATCTCAATCATCTCTAAGCTCATTGACTTTAACAACGCAGCCCCAGTGGCAACGGCAGACTTCTCGGATATTGATACAACATGGAATAAGGATCAGATTCAAAAAACTGCGGCAGCCGGGATTATCAGCGGTACCGGAAATGGAGAATTCCTGCCGGAGAAGCAGGCATCCCGTGCCGAAGCCATCACCATTGTGCTGCGCGTTTTGCAGATCAGCCCGGAGATTAAGGCTCTACTGGACACCTTAAAGTAAGTCTGGCACCAACATGCTGCAGCCACCGGACCGGTGATGCTAACCCCAAAAAGCCCTTTTCGCCTGAATTGGTGAAAAGGGGCTTTTTTTGTCGAAAAATTTAAATATTAAGTTCTTTATAAGAAGTCGATCTGTTAACATAAGAGGCATAGAATGTAGGGGTTCTTCCAGAATAGAGGTCATTTATCGATGGGCTACAATCTGTATTTATCTGCGCTGCTGATGGCAGCAACCTGCTGTTCACTGATATTGACATATCTTTGCTGGAAGAGAAGGAGTCTTCCGATTGCTATAAGCTATGGCCTTGGCATGCTGACCGGCTCATTGTACAGTTTTGGCTATGCGTTTGAAATTGCCAGCACTTCTTTGGAGCATATCCGTTTTTGGCTACGGATTGAGTATATCGGCATCCCCTTTGGTACAGTCCTCTGGTTTATTATGGTCCTGCAATATACAGGGCGGCAATCCTGGGTGAGCCGAAGGAATGTAACGCTGCTGATGATTGTACCGGTAATAACCTTTATCGCCCATTATACCAATGAATGGCATCATTTGTTCTATAAGAGCATGACACTCAATGCTGCAGAAGGATTTATGCTGGCTACTCTGGTAAAAGGCCCCTTATATAAGCTTCATGTCGTGTATTCGTACAGCTTCTTCGCTATCGGAATGATATTTCTGGTGCAAATGTACCTTAAGGCCATTCCCCGGATGAAGACGCCGGTGGCATTGATGATTATAGGGTCCTGGGGACCTTACGGATTTACACTGGTGTATCTTACCGGCGTGTTTCATTTGCCTATTGATATTTCGCCTTTCGGTTTTTTGTTCTCGGGGATTTTTTTCTTATGGGGGATTTATCAGTTTAATATGCTTCGGCTCGCTCCTTTGGCTCTCCAACAGGTACTCCGATCGATGCAGGAGGCCGTTATCGTTTTTGATCTCGATCATGTGCTGATCAGCTACAACCGTTCAGCCAGAGAGAGGGTTCAGGGATTAAACAACAAGAGTATAGGAAGAACAGCCTCAGAGGTATTCGCCAACTCTTCCGTATTACTTGGGCAGATTCTGCAAGAGCCGTCCTCGTTAACCAAGCTTCAGCTTCCAAGCCCGACCGGTGACAAATTCTACAATGTACAGCTGTCCTATGTCTGGAACAACAGCAGTAAGCCTATAGGCAAAATGCTCCTCTTAAGTGATATAACTGAAAATGTACGCACGCAGGAGAGGCTTATGGATAATGCCAGACAGCTCGGTGAGCTGAATACGTTCAAAGACAGAATGTTCAGCGTGATTGCCCATGATATCCGCGATCCCATAGCGGTGCTCGTTAACTTGATGGAAATACTGGAGGAGGAAATGCAAGGCAGCAGAGAGAACCGGGAGGAAATCGTTCATGAAATGGGCCGGCAGATCCACAATACTTTTGCTTTGGTAGATAGTTTGCTGGACTTTTTTCGTACGCAAGCCGGAGGCCTTGTATTCCATCCGCTGGAGAGGGATGTATCCTATGCCGTTGAGCAGAATTTACGCCTGATGTCGGTGCGAAGCGGACGGAAGCATATTGAAATCATTTCCGAAATTCCGGAGGGAACCTATGTGTATGCCGACAAAGAAATGCTGGAGCTGATTATCCGGAATCTTTTGACCAATGCGATTAAATTCACGGCTGATGGGGGATTTATCTTTTTAAAGGCAGAGCGGAAAGATCAGCATCTGGTCATTTCTGTAAGGGATACTGGTGAAGGCATCGCGCCTGAACAAGCCGATACGTTGCTGCAGGATCAATATCCGGTTTCTTTGCTGGGTACAGCCGGGGAGCGGGGAATGGGTCTTGGTTTATCGTTATGCAGGGAATTTGTCCGCCTGAACGGAGGAGAGATTTGGTTTGACAGCACACCGCTTCAAGGGAGCACCTTCTTTTTCTCGCTCCCGCTCCCGCCAGCGGGCTCAGTGGTTGCGGCAGGCAGCTGGGTGGAAGGTGGTATGAAGCAATGAAAGCGATCCTTATTGATGATGAGAAGGCCATGCACTTAATCATGAAGCGGATGCTGGCCAAAATTGATGATATTGAAATTGTGGGTACATTTGCGGAGACGGCAGCAGCTTATACCTATTGGTCCAGCCACGAGGTGGACCTGATCTTCGTTGATATCAGCATGCCGCGGGAAAATGGTCTGGATTTTGCCCGGCGGCTGCTGGACAGCGGCAGAGGTACGAAGATCGTCTTCATTACCTCCCATAAGGAATTTGCACTGCCAGCCTTTGAAGTGTACGCCTTCGATTACATTGTCAAACCCGTGGTGCAAGAAAGACTTCTCCACACGGTGCAAAGGGCGATTGTGCAGATTCGTCTGGAGCGTGCCACAGGAAGGGACCCGGAGCCCATTCCCCATGAGGTGCAGATCAGCTGCTTAGGCGGGATTGAAATTCATGGTGCCCAAGGAATGAAGACGAAATGGAAATCGAAGAAGAGTGCCGAGGTGTTCGGATATCTGCTGGTACATAAAGGGAGACTTGTCTCCAGAGCACGGTTAATCGAGGATATCTATGGCGGGATGCCGGATAAAAATGCGGAAATCTATTTGAACACAACGGTATATCAATTGAGGAAGCTGCTGGACACCTATGGACTGAAAAAGAGTCTGCATTCGGACAGCATGCATTATGGGCTGAGTCTTAACGGAGTGCAGGTTGATGTGCTGAACTTCGAAGAGGGCTGCCGGAGGATGTCTGTGATAGATCAGACGAACATTGAGGAGGCGCTCGAGCTTGAACGGCTGTACAGAGGTGATCTATTTGGCGATCAGGTCTATGCCTGGGCCTGGAATGAGATTGAACGGCTGTCGTTCATGTATACCTCGTTTACCCGGAGACTGTGCGTTGCCTTGCTGGACCGGGAAGAGACCAATACGGCCATGCGGCTGCTGCTGAAGCTGCTGAAACGCAATGAACTCGACGAAGAATCCCATATGCTGCTTATGAAAACATTGGCCATGCAGAAAAATAAAGAAGCGCTCAACCGGCAATACCTGCATTTTGCCGATATTTTGCAAAGTGAGATCGGAGTTACCCCCTCCATAGAGTTCAAGTCTTTTTATGCGCAGCTGCTTGCGGATATGGACTGAATTGACCTCCAGCCAATAGTACGTTAACAATTCAGTGCTATGATGAAAAGGCGTGCCTGAAATAAGGCCAAGAGTATGGGAAGAGGGGGCTTGAATATGGAAGTAAAAAGGCAGAGGTCAGCGGAAGCTGGCAGGACCCGGGGAAAAGGGGCTGACCTGCTGGAGGTTCTGGGCGTTTCCCTGAAACTCGGACTAACCTCCTTTGGAGGGCCGATTGCCCATCTGGGCTATTTCCATAATGAATATATCCGCCGCCGGAAATGGATGGACGAGCGAAGCTACGCCGATCTGGTCGCACTGTGCCAGTTCCTTCCCGGTCCAGCGAGCAGCCAAGTTGGGATTGGCATCGGTGTGGTCAGGGCTGGCTTGCTTGGAGGAATCATAGCCTGGCTGGGATTCACTTTGCCTTCGGTGATCGCGCTGGTTGCCTTTGCCTTTCTGCTGCAGGGCTTCGACATCTCGGGTGCGGGCTGGATTCATGGACTGAAGATTGTGGCTGTGGCGATTGTGGCACAAGCGGTGCTGGGGATGGGGCAAAAGCTCACGCCAGACAGGGGAAGAGTCACCATTGCGGTGATGGCGGCAGCAATCGCACTGTCTTGGCATGCCGCATATGGTCAGATCCTGATCCTCGCCGCTGCCGGAGTGATCGGCCTTGCAATATACCGGACAAAACCGGCTAAAGGGCCGGATCTGCCGATTGCCATCGGCCGCCCTGTGGCTGTCTTTTGTCTGGCCTTATTCTTTCTTCTGCTTATCCTGCTGCCGCTGCTTAGAACGTCCGTGGAGGCTAGGGGTTTTGCGATATTCGATAGCTTTTACCGTTCCGGTTCCTTGGTATTCGGTGGCGGGCATGTCGTGCTTCCGCTTCTGGAACGCGAGGTTGTACCTACCGGATGGGTCAGCCGGGAGGACTTTCTGGCCGGCTATGGAGCGACGCAAGCCGTTCCGGGACCGCTGTTTACTTTTGCCGGCTACCTTGGGGCCATGACCTCGGGAATCTGGGGAGCCGTGATTGCGACAGCGGGGATCTTCCTGCCTGCCTTTCTGCTGGTCATCGGCGCACTGCCCTTCTGGAACGGCTGGAGGAATAATCCGAAGGTTCAGGGAGCGCTGACAGGAATTAATGCGGCTGTGGTGGGGATTCTGCTGGCTGCCCTGTATGATCCGCTCTGGACCACTGCTATCCTGAAGCCGCTGGATTTTGCGCTGGCCGCTATTTTGTTTGTGATGCTCTTCTTCTGGAAGCTTCCGCCCTGGGTGATTGTTCTGGCCGGTGCGGCGGGAGGGATGCTTATGGAGTTCATGTAGGTAACATTTAAACGAGCAGCTTCTCGTACACATCGACATGGTTTCCGTGCTGATCCTTGGCAGTTTTGATGAAGGCATAACCATTCTTATTCCAAAAAGATGCTCCAATCCGGTTCTCCAGTTGAACAGCCAGTCTGACTTGCGTTACATCCTCCTGTAATAATCTCCGCTCCAGAGCATTCAAAGCAATTGAACCTATCCCTTGCCTGGCATAGCCGTGATGAACGATAAAAAGACCGATCCAGGAATGTTTGTCACTAGGATTGCTGGGCAGATAGGTAATAATGCCAATGGATTGCCCATTCTCCTTAATGAATAGCATCTTTTCGCCCATTTCGAGATTCTGCCTGTTCTCTTCACGGATGTCCTCCGGGGTGAGAAGCTCCTGGTGCAGCACCATAAGGTTGAACGCTGGCTGCGAGTTGAGAATGGCTGCTTGAAGCTCCACACTATCTGCGGATATAGGGTCCGGTACGGCTTCTAGAATGATCAATGGATACATCTCCTTTAAGATATTTATCTAATTAGATATTAATGTAATTTGTGCATGAGTTCAAGGGGTATGCTACAATAAGAAGAATTTATTTAAGACCAAGCTGTCGATAAGAAATGGAGAAATGAGATTATGAATGAATTGCCAAACTGCCCGCAGTGCAGCTCGGAGTATACATACGAGGACGGGTCACTGCTGGTTTGTCCGGAATGCGCACATGAGTGGGCACCTGGAGCAGAGAACACAAGCAACGGGGAAGACAAAGTAGTTAGGGATTCTAACGGGAATATTTTGAACGACGGGGACTCGGTTACAGTCATCAAGGACCTGAAGGTCAAGGGCAGCTCCTCGGTGCTGAAGATCGGTACTAAAGTGAAGAACATCCGGCTGGTCGAGGGCGATCATGATATTGATTGCAAAATTGACGGCTTTGGAGCAATGAAGCTTAAATCCGAATTTGTCAGAAAAGCATAATCAATCTGACCCATTCACTGAAGGATCACAAGGGGACCACGCAGTCCCCTAAAGGGATTTGTTATTTGCACTTGACTTCTATCCAGTCCCGATATAAAATCTAACTAGTTAGTTATAAATGGAGGTGGCAATCATATCACCAACAGAAGGCAAACGAAGTTCGAAAATTTACGATGCCGCCCGGACCAGGGGAATCATCCTTGATGCTGCCGAGAAGATATTTGCCGAGCTAGGCTACTCGGCGGCACGGATAGATGTGATTGCGAAGGAGTCAAGATATAATAAGAGCCTGATCTATCAGTACTTTGGTGACAAATTGGGCCTTTATACAGAAGTGGTCAAGCGCGCGGACCAGATTGGCGAACAGATTACAGGCTCGTTCATCGCCGGATTATTGAAGAACGAACAGCTTGTAACGGATCCCGCGGCCTTTCGGGAGTTCCTGGAAGTCATGACCCGGGAAACGGTATCCTTCCTCCTGGAGCATCGGAGCTACCTGAGAATTCTATTCTGGGAAGCGGCTGAAGATTGGAAGACCTGGAATCAAATTACCTATCGCCCGGATGATGCGACTCAAATGCATGATTTGGCCTTAGCTGCCCAGAAGAACGGAATCCTCCGTCAGGATTTGGATCCGGCGCTTTTTCCCATTCTGATTATGAATGTGACTACAGCTACTCTCCAGTCGTCTTCACGGTTTGAACAGCTGCTCGGTAAGCTCGATTCCCCGCAGATGAGAGAGCAGACCACCCAGCAGATTGCGAAGTTTATCATCCATGGCGTGATGGAGCCGTCTTTGCTGTAAGAGGCGGCTGTTTTTTTGGACAAAATATAAACAACTAGTTAGTTTTAAATTGAAGGCAGGAGTGAGGATAGTGGCCGCAATGATTCAGACAAAAGAGTTAACCAAGCATTTCGGGAGCAACCATGCTGTGAATGGGCTATCGCTGGAGGTAGACCAAGGCGAAATTTACGGATTTCTCGGACTCAATGGAGCGGGCAAAACGACAACCATCCGTATGCTGCTGGGCATGATCCGGCCCGATTCCGGTTCCGCCTATGTGTTCGGACAGCGGGTGGATGCGGGCAGCCACAAATTATGGGCCAGTGTGGGCTACATGGTGGAAACACCGTACTCCTATCCTGAACTTACCGTACGCGAGAATCTGGAGATTATCCGCAGGCTGCGGGGCATCTCTGACCGCAAGGCGATTGATGCCATTATCGACAAGCTTCAGCTTACCGCTTACCGGGACCGCAAAGCCGGAACGCTCTCTCTCGGCAACGGGCAGCGGCTCGGTCTAGCCAAGGCCATGCTGCATGATCCGCAGGTGCTGATTCTGGATGAGCCGACAAACGGGCTGGATCCGGCCGGGATTGTTGAGGTGCGTGAACTGCTCCGCGACCTGGCACTTAACCACGGTGTAACGATCTTTATCTCCAGCCATATTCTCGGCGAGGTCTCCAGGCTGACAACGAGGATCGGAATCGTTCATCAGGGCCGGCTGCTGCAGGAGACGGATGTTAAGGAGCTGCAGCACGTGCTCCGCAAACGTCTGCTTGTGCAGACCCGCGACTCCGAAGCGGGCCGGAAGAGGCTGCTCCAGGCCGGCTATGATGTCAAGCTGACCGAAGCTGGCACGCTAATGATTATCGACAAGCGCGCCATAGCACACCCAGACCAGATCTCCAAGTTGCTTGCGTACGCGGATATGCCGCCCACGCTGATTCAGGTGGAGGAAGAGGATTTAGAGGCTTATTTTCTTAGAATGATCGAGGCTGAGGGAGGAATGAAAGGATGAATCAATGGCTAGCGGCCTTGTGGGTGGAAATTTTGAAGCTTCGCCGCTCCAGACTGTTTTGGATTTCACTCACCGCCAGCATACTGCTGCCAGTGATGATTGGGCTGGTTTTCTCCGGGTGGCTTGGCTCCCAGGACGCCTTTGAGGGAGAAATCAATATGCAGGGATTCATGAAGGAGCTTGGCATTGTGATATCCATGGGGGGCCTCATCGGATTCGGATTTGTATTCAGCTGGATGTTCGGACGGGAGTATACCGACCGTACGGTCAAGGATTTGCTGGCATTGCCGTTGTCCCGGTACGGAGTAGCCGCAGCCAAATTGATCGTTGCTGCTGCACTGTGTGCAGTCCTGGCAGTGCTTATGTTCATTGCCGGCAGCATAACCGCATGGTTGGTCCAGTTAGACGGCTGGAGCCTTGGAGCCATCGCTCATGGCTTCAGAGCATACGCACTGCTCAGTCTTATAATTATCTGCCTGAGCATTCCGGTAGCCTGGATGGCCAGTGCAGGGCGCGGATATCTGTCTCCCTTAGGTTTTGTTCTGCTTACGATTGTGATTGCCCAGTTTGGCGGGGGCTTGGGGATTGCGGAATATATTCCGTGGGCAATTCCCGGCTTACTCAGCGGTGCTTCGGGAGATGAGAGTTCACATTTAGGGCTTCTAAGCTGCCTGCTTCCTTATCTCACCGGCGGCATTGGCATAGCGGGTACGCTCGCCTGGTGGCGGTATGCCGATCAAACGTAAGGCAGGCGGATTTTAATAATTTTTTTAATGGAGGGGAAGAGCATGGAGAAGATACCAAAGGGAACTATTCTAATCATGGCTATTCTAATCATCGGGGCAATGGTGGGGCTGCTGAATCAATCCGCGCTTAATACAGCACTCCCGAATATTATGGGGGATTTCCAGCTATCCACAAGCACAGCGCAATGGCTTACGACAGCTTTCGCACTGGTTACAGGCATTGTGGTTCCGATTACAGCGTTTCTTATTCAGAGATTTACAACCAAACAAGTCTTTGTCTTCGCCATGGGCCTGCTTACTGCGGGAACGCTCCTGTGTGCGGTCTCGCCGAACTTCGGTCTGCTGCTTACCGGAAGAATAGTGCAGGCGGTCGGGGTGGGGATCATGCTCCCTTTGGTGCAGACGTTGGCCTTCATCCTGATCCCGGTCGGTAAAAGGGGGTTCACGATGGGAATGATCGGGCTTGCGATTAATTTCGCTCCGGCCATCGGACCCGTGTTGAACGGCTGGCTTGTACAGGACCATTCCTGGCGCTTGTTGTTCTATATTCTGTTTCCTTTCGCTTTGTTGATTACCATCGCCGGCTTATGGTTGATTAAGAACGTTACCCGGCAGGTGAAGAGCAAAATCGATGCATTATCCATGGCGCTGTCATCTCTTGGGTTCGGGGGCGTATTATATGGATTCAGCGTCTCCGGCAGTAAGGGGTGGGGGAGCACAGAAGTGCTGATTTCCCTGGGAATCGGATGCATCGCGCTTGGCCTGTTCGTATGGCGGCAGTTGACCATGGATAATCCTTTGCTGGAATTAAGAGTATTCACAAGCCCCTCGTTCACCTTGGCTACAGCAATCAGTATGATCCTTATGATTATCATGCTGAGTGCCCAGCTTCTGCTGCCGATCTATATGCAGACCATGCTTGGGTATACCGCGCTCAAATCTGGTCTGATGCTGCTCCCCGGTGCAATTCTTATGGGAGTGATGTCACCTGTAGCGGGGAAGCTATTCGATAAAATGGGCGCCCGGATGCTGGTCATCATAGGGCTTAGCTTAACGGTAGTCTCCGCCCTGCTGTTCTCTAATTTAACGGAGCACACCTCATATGCTTTTTTGATGATCGGCTATTCCTTGCGTATGATCGGAGTCAGCCTGACCCTGCTTCCTGTTGTAACCAGCGGTATGAATTCACTGGCGCCTGATCTGATCCGGCATGGGATTCCTGTTAACACCACTCTACGGACAGTAGCCGGTTCTATCGGAACAGCGCTGCTTGTGACTATAATGACCTATAGCGGTGGCGGACTGGGCCAGACGAGTGATGTACACAGCTTAATACACGGGATGAATGTGGCTTCAATGGTAACCGCCGGTAGTGCCGTGCTTGCGCTGATCCTGGCCTTCTTTATCAAACGCAAGGAAGCTCCGGTTGAGAGTCCGGCGAAGGGTGTTCCGGTAAAATAATTGTTGGTTCTATGCGGAACCGCCTCAATAAAATACCTTCTGCTGCAAGAGATCGAGCGCCCGCTCGATCTCTTTGCGTTCCTCGTCCGTAACGCTTCCCATCCGTTCTGCGAACTGGATAGCGATATGCTGAAAGGCTTCATTCATCATCGCTTCTCCGGCAGCGGAGAGAGTAATGCCCTGCTTGCGGCGGTCGGCCGGGTCGGTGATTTTGTCGCACAGCTGCTTCTCGCCAAGCTTCTTCAGCTCACGGCTCGTGTTCGGCATCGACATATGCATGCAGTCGCTAATTTCGCTAAGGGTTACCGGCTGGCTGACAGCAATATATTCAAGGATTTTATATTGTAAGGGAGTCAGAGATTCCGATTTCACATCTTTGCTTATTTCACTGGTTATTTGGTGGACGGAAGTTGTAAATGCTACGAATTTCTGAAATAGACTGTTGTTGTCCATGGAGATCACCTCTACATGAACCTTAGCAAAAACATTATCAAAAAACAATTATCATTTGACAACCATGCATACAGATGCTACGATTTACTTATCAAATGATAATTAAAGAGGTGGCAGAATGAACACATTGGTAATCTATACACATCCGAATCATCAGAGTCTAAACTATGCGTTTCTACAGGAGGTACTCCGGGGAAGCCGGGAGAATGCGCGGGCGGCAGAGATTCAGGTGCTAGATTTGTATGAGGAGGGGTTTGATCCTGTACTGGTCTTTGGTGAACATAAGCGCAGGAGGGATATGCACACGGACCCCACTCTGGCTAAATACAGGGAGCAGCTGCTGTGGGCGGATCAAATCGTGTTCGTCTATCCGATCTGGTGGGGCCGGCCTCCAGCCATGCTGCTGGGCTATATTGATAAGATGTTCGCTTCAGGGTTCGCCTATCAGGATAAGGGAGGACTGGTACCGGAGGGCCTGCTGAAGGGGAAGTCGGCAGTGTGCATCTCCACGATGCAGGGGCCGACCCATTACCCGCTGTTGTGGCTACATAACGCGCACAAGGTGTTAATGCGCAAGGCATTGTTAAATTACGTAGGCATCCGCAGGGTGAAGTTCTTTGAGTTCGGAAACATGGAGAGTAAGCGGGGCAAGCATGCCCGCAAGCTGGAACGGATCTACCAGTTTTTCAAGACAGCCCGTTAGAAAAAATTGAAGCAGAAACGGATACCTTCCTGTATGAGGGTATCCGTTTCTGCTTCTGTATAGTCTCAGGAATGGTTCTCGACCACCCAGTCAATCAGTTTGCGGGCAATGCTGATAGGGGGCGGAATGACGGGCAGCTGATCAAGTGAGAACCAGTCGGCGTGATCCAGCTCTTCGCCGTCCACCGATATGTCTCCACTCTCATAATCGGCCAGAAAGCCAACCATCAGAGAATGGGGAAAAGGCCACTGCTGGCTGGCGAAGTAGCGGATGTTCTTGACCTTGATACCGACCTCCTCCATGGTCTCGCGCTGTACACAATCCTCCAGCGTCTCGCCGGGCTCGACGAATCCGGCAATCAGCCCGTACATATTGTTCACAAAATGAGGTGAGTGTGCGAGCAGAATCCGGTTGTCCTTAAGAATCGCGGTAATGACCGCTGGGGCAATCCCGGGATAGCTGACCAGTCCGCAGGCCGGACAGCTGCGGGAATGCTCGGCCTGCGACAGCTCAGTAGCAGTGCCGCATTTGCCGCAGAACTGGTGGGTTTCATCCCAGGCCAGCATTTGAATGCCCTTGCCTGCGAGATGGAACAGATCCTCATCCAGCGGCTCATACAGGGAGCGCAGCGGACGGAAGGCCATGCCTTCGGGTTCAAGTGACTCTGCCGGGACCTCTGCGGTAAAGCAGGGGAGATCTTCCCAGGTTCCGAGATACAGGGTCCTTACAGGAGCCATGGACAGCTGTTCAAGGGATGGAACAAGCGGAATGCCAGTGCCCTCTTCCGTTTCGGTAACCAGCAGCTTGCCGGAATGGAAGATCAGCCAGTAGGCAGAACCGCTGAACTCAGGCGGGGGAGTGACGGCAGGAATATAGCGCTGATAAATGCTTGCTCTTGGTTTTGACATGGCGCAGAACCTTTCTGATAACAGATCATTTCTATTTCCATTAAGAATAGCAAAAACCGGCAATGCTAACAAATATCCGGGCGTGCTCCGCTCCGCAGGACATCAAGTTGAAGCAGAACAGGGAAGCGGCACTGAGCGGGCCGTTTTTTTGTTTGACATTTTCTCAACATGTAACTATATTAGTTACAGGAAGATAAATCTGCTGCACTGCATCGGCATGCAGCAGGCTCTACGATACAACTCAATTACTTAGGAGGAATAGACAATGAAGATTGCATTAACAGGAGCAACAGGACATTTCGGTTCCATCGTGGCAGAAACTTTACTGAAGTCGGTAACGGCAGGAAACCTGGTGGTCAGCGTCAGAAACCCGGAGAAAGCAGAACATCTCCGCGCGCTTGGAGTAGATGTGCGTCATGGTGATTTTGACCAGCCTGAGACTCTGGACAAGGCCTTTGCCGGTGTGGACCGGCTGCTGATTGTATCCGCGGATGGCGACAACGACACACGGATTCGCCAGCACAAGGCTGCCGTTGATGCCGCTGTACGTGCGGGTGTCGGCTTCATCGTCTACACCAGTGTCGGCCATGCAGACAGCAGCACGCTGTTCCTGGCACCTGTACACAAAGCTACGGAACAATTCATCCGTGAATCGGGGATTGCATACTCCTTCCTGCGGAATAACTGGTATCTGGAGAATGAGATTGGCACGATCCAGGCGGTTCAAGCCGGAGCACCATGGCTGACCTCTGCTGGTGAAGGCAAGGTGGGCTGGGCTACGCGCCGCGACTATGCAGAAGCAGCAGCTGCTGTACTGGCAGGCGAAGGCCATGCGAATACTGTATACGAATTGTCAGGCCAGCCTGCAACCCAGGCCGAACTGGCAGCCGTTGTGGGCGGGGTACTGGGCAAGGAAGTTCAAGTACAGCAGGTGGATGATGCCACTTATGCCGACATTATGGCAAAAGCCGGAGTGCCGGAGGGTGCACTTCCGATAGTAGTCGGCATTCAACGTGCGATCCGCGAAGGCGCACTCGATATTGCCAGCAGCGATTTCGTGAAGCTGCTGGAGCGCCCGCTTACACCCCTAAATGTTGGTGTAAGTGATTTGCTCGGCGTTAAGGCTTAAGACAGAGTCCGGCGGCCTTACTCCGCCGGAAGCCGAGCCGGGTAAGTATACAAGGCTCGTCCTGTCATGAGAAAGAGGCTTCCGCTTACGGTCGATGGACCGTAAGCAGAAGCCTCTTTTGGTGCGAAATTCCTGACAGCGGTCTAGCCCGGTGAATCATTGAAATGCCCCTCGACCAACTCCCGGACCGCTTCAGCTAGAGCTGCACGATCCGGGGTTTCCAGCCATTCCTGAGGAATAATAGAATAGTTTCCGGAGCTGCCCGCCAGATAGCTGTAGATAATCTGGGCTTCGTCCAGCTTATGCCGGCTGATTGCATCCGGCTTCCCGCCCGCCGGCTTACTGAAGCTGCTGCTGATGGCGGACTGGATGAACTTTTGTAGTGATTCTATACTCATCTGTCCTGTATTCAGCCTGGCCCGGTCAAGAATCTCGCTACCCCGGATCAGGATCAGCTTGAGCTCCTGTTCATGCATGGGTTCAAGCACTACAATATTCTTGTTCTGTCCGGTAAATCCGATTACCTTCTCTTTCTGGAGCAGCGAGCTGACCGCTGTACAATAATCGCGGTATTTGGCGGCGGTCTCGAACTCGAAATTCCCGGCTGCCTGATTCATCCGCCGCTGCATGTCCTCCAGAATTCGCTGGTCGTTCCCGTTCAGCAGTCCGACCACACGGTGCATAATCTCCTCGTACCGCGCCAGTGCCTCCCCGCCCCCGCACATGCCGATGCATAACCCAAGCGAGTGATTAAGGCAGAGTGTATTTTTGGCGTGGGGTGCGCTGCAGAGGATCTTCTGACTTTCCTTGATCCCCTGTAGTGCCCGTTCGACGGTGCTTCTGCTGGTATAAGGGCCGAAATACAGGCTGTCCCCGTATTCTGCAGGATCATAGGTCACCGCCAGCTGCCGGTAGGCTGTGTCCGTGCGAATGGCAATATAGCTGTAGGCGAGCGGATTTTTCATCTTTTTATTGTACATGGGCTTGATTTCCTTAATCAGCTGGCACTCCAGCATGAAGGCTTCAAATTCCGTATCGGTCAGCTTGTAATCGAGATCCCGGATGTTCCGGACCAGTTGTTTCACTTTCGGAGAATGGCCCTTGGCATTGTAAAAGTAGGATTGGACCCGTTTCTTCAGCTGCTTGGCTTTGCCGACATAGATGATATGGCCCAGACTGTCCTTCATCAGGTAGACCCCTGGAGATAAAGGGAGGCTTGCTACTTTCTCCGCCAGATTCATGAGGTTCCCTCCCCGATCATATTTACTAGTATCCTTTAGTATAAACGATCCTTGTGTACGGAGCGACTGGAAAAGCGCCGGATCTCCCACTACAATGATGATATACAGAGCTTGGCTCTCTGACAGGAGGTAATCATGATGAAATTTCAGGCTATTGTTCAACTGAGCGGGAAAACAGCGACAGGCATTCCGGTTCCCGAAGAGGTGGTGGCGGGACTCGGGACCAGTAAGAAGCCTGCCGTTAAGGTGAAGATTGGAGAATACACATACGCCAGTACGATTGCTGTGATGGGCGGCCAGTTTTTGATTCCGCTGAGTGCAGAACACCGTCAAGGCGCGGGAGTTAGCAGCGGAGATGAAATTGAAGTGGAGCTGGTGCTGGATACAGAGCCGCGTGAGCTTACGGTGCCGGCCGATTTCCGTGATGCGATAGACTGTGAGCCGGCGGCAAAACTCTTTTTTGACGGATTATCCTACAGCAACAGGCGGAGACTGGTCCTCTCCGTTGAGAGTGCCAAAACCGCAGAGACCCGCCAGCGGCGTATAGAGAAAGCCGTTGGTCTGCTGAATGAGGGACGGGTACAGTAGCGGACACGCTGACTGCATGAATGCGGGCTGAACCATTGATGTGACAAAAACCACAAAGCCCCCCATCAAAACCCTCTATCATAAATGACAGGGAAAGATAGATATTGAAGCTGGGGGGCTTTTTATGAAATATTCTATCGGAGAATTCGCCTCAATTCTGGGTGTGACAGCGGATACCTTGCGGCTCTATGAGAAGCACGATATCGTGCACCCGATGAAAGATCAGCACAACAACTACCGTTATTTCAGTGATTTGGATGCCAGAAACTTACTGTCGAGCCGGTGGTACCGGAGTATGCAGATTCCGCTGCAGGATGTAGCCGGGCTGATCAATGACGCGCCTGCGGAGCAGGTCATTCAGTCTATTGCCGCCGCGCAGCAGCAGCTGGAAGAGGAAATCAGGCGCAGTGTTATGCTGCTGGAGAAGATCAGCGAGATTCATGCAGACCTGAGCCGGATCGGCGACTCCTTTTATACCTGCCGGATCAAAGAGGTGCCGGGCATGTACCGCATCCAGCAGACGGACAAGAATCAGCTGCTGCAGAAGGAGTGCCTGAAACAGACGGTGCAGGCTTGGATGGAGCTGCTTCCCTTTACATTCTATACCTTCAGAATTGAAAATTCGGAGAATATTATGGGGACAGCAGAGCTGGAATATAGCTGGGGGCTCGCCTTGCTGGAGAAGGATCAGCGGAAGCTGGAGCTGTGCATGAATGAGACCGTGGAGTATATCGAGCCGTCCACCTGTATCTCCGCAGTCATTGCCAGCTCTTATGAGGAGGATCTGGGACGGGAGACCTTTCAGTTCATGCTGGATTATATCAGGGCAGAGGGCTACCATATCACCGGTGATATCCACGGCAAAATCCTGTTCACGGAACGAATGGGCAGAGGAACCAAAACCTATCTGGAGATCAATATTCCATTTGAGAAAAATTTCACATAACATTCATTGACCTTGGTGCCGCACCAAGGTTTACACTCTGTGTGTATTCGGTGGCCCTTCCAGAGAGAAAGGGGCCTCCAACCAACCACACAGGGGGAAAACCAATGCGCAAGCAAGCACAGAGCAAAATGTTCATGTTATCCGTGTGTCTCGTCCTCATTCTGTCGCTGATCAGCGGCTGCAGCGGCAATAATGCTGCCGAGCCGGCCGCTTCCGTGAAGCCGTCTGCATCGCCCGAGGCGACTCAGCAGGCAGCGAATGATAACGAGGTGCCTGCTTCTTTTAAAGCAGGAACCTATAAGGCGGAGGCTGATGGCAAGGACGGAAAAATCCAGGTAGAGGTTACCCTGGATGCACAATCCAAGATCACCGATATTCAGGTGCTCAGCCAGAAGGAAACCGCAGGAATTGGCGTTGAAGCCATCAACAAGATCAAGGATGAGATCATCTCAGGCCAGACACTTGCGATTGATGCTGTCAGCGGGGCTTCTGAATCCAGCACAGCCATTCTGACCGCTGTAGAAGATGCAGTGAAGCAGGCAGGCGGCAACGTAGAGGCGTTCAAGTCCAGAACCGTAGCCAAAGCCGGTGAAGGCAAAACCGAGCAGCTATCGGCCGATGTTGTCGTTGTAGGCGCCGGTGCATCCGGTGTCTCGGCAGCGGTATCCGCAGCAGATAAAGGTGCCAAGGTCATAATTATTGAGAAAACAGCTACCATTGGCGGAGCAAGCAACCTATCCTGGGCGGGCAAATTCTATAACTCTTCGGCGGCTGTAAGCAGCGGATTAAAGGTCAATGTGGAGAAGGAAATCGCCGACTGGATCGTTAATAACCACTGGAGAGTCGATGCGGCGGCGATCCGCCAGTATGTGACCAAGTCTGGTGAAACCTATGATTGGCTGAACAAGAAGGGCTACAAAACAACCTTCATCAACTTCGCGGGAGAACAGCTGCATATGCTTCCGGCCTACGAAACACGCCAGCCCACACTGCGGGCGATGCTGGCTGCTTCAGTTGAGAAGGGCGGAGGACAGGTGATTACCGAAACGACCGCCAAGAAGCTGATTACAGGCGCTAACGGTGAAGTGACCGGTGTAGTCGCTGAGAAAGCCGACGGCACAACGCTTGAGATTACCGGAAAAAGCATCATCATGGCAACCGGAGGCTATGCCGGCAACAAGAAAATGGTTAAGGAAGCGTTCGGCTTCGAAGGCGTCAACGGGGGGCTGGGCCAGAATATCGGCGAAGGGCTGCAGATGTCCTGGGATGCCGGAGCCAAGGTTCCCGATAATTTTGGCGGCCAAATGCTGCATCAGACCCTGGCTAGAGCTACCGAGAAGCTGAAGACGGAGTATAAGCCGTTTGAAGCCAGCTACCCGTTGATGCTCTCTTACCTGCCTACATTGATGAATGTCGGTCCTTCCGGAGCAAGATTCAGAGACGAGGCAGCTACGCTAACCTCTGTAGCCGCTGCTAACACAAGTGCTTTTAACGGAGCGTATCATTTGGTTATTGTCTCGCAAGCGCAGATCGATGCCTTGAAGGCCAAAGGGATGAACGGTGTAAAAGCGCCAGCTCTGCCGGGAATGCCGCCGGAATTCTATGCTTCTTTTGCAGATCAGTTCAAGCTGGACACGCCATGGAAGGATGCGGATCAAGTATTTGAATCCATGGTCGCAAATGGCGACGGCTATAAAGGCAGCACCATTGAAGAACTGGCTCAAAAAGCCGGGCTGGATGAAGAGGTCTTTGCCAATGACTTCAAACAGTATCAGGAAGCAACGAAAACCGGTGTGGATACGGAGTTCGGCAAAGCGAAGGAATACCTGGTGCCTATGGGAGACAGCGGTCCATACTATGCAATCATCGCCGAAGTCAACAATCTGGGTTCGGTTGGCGGACTGCTGGTCAATACCAAGTTCCAGGTACTGAATGACAAACGTGTGCCGATCAAGGGGCTATATGCGGTTGGACTCGAATCCGAAGGTGTATTGTTCAATGACACTTATGTCGGCAACGGCGTGGGTCTGGGCTATTCCTTCACCTCCGGCCGTTTGGGCGGAGAGGATGCCGCAGCAGGTGCGGTGGCTAAATAAGAAATAACGTTCAAGGGAAGGGGGAGCCGGCGGCTCCCTCTTTTGCGTCTGCAGGCCTTTATAAGAAATCGTTCCGTTTCAGCCGATAAATAGAATAACTTGAACTTTATGAACCAAGGAGGAAGGCAGTATGTATATTCCTATTACGGGAATCCAGGGCGTTTCTTTGACCCGGCCTCCACAGCAGCAGGAGTTCCACCCGTCTACCCCGGTTTCTGCGCTCAGTTTTAATGAAACCCTGGCAGCGGTTAATGCGGCAACGCAGGATCAGGCGGAGCGGATCAAGCGGAAATATGGGATTAAAGTGCGTATTCAGACCGTTTCCCCAGACGATAAAGAGCCGGAGCATTCCGGTATAAGTAGCGGGCAGGAAATGATCATTGCGCCAAACATCCTTCAGCAGATGGCCAAAGACTCTGCCCTGCGGAGTAAAGTGTATGGAACCATTGATCAGCATATTCATACGGATAAGAGGAGCCCGAACCCGCTGCAGCAGCTAAGTGGAGGGAAAACCTTGAGCCATAGTCTGATTATTCACACGGACGGTACGGTTACCGTAGGTTCTCTATGGGCCAGCCCGAAGGGAGCGGGGATCAGCAAACTTAAGGATGCAGAAAACCTGAAAGAACAGACAGAGGAGACAAGCGCGGCAGCGGAGAGGCGGCATGCCTGGGAGTCTGCGCTCCCTATTTTATCGAGAAAACTGCTGTCTGCTTCGGAAGCCTCGCTTCAGGGGGCAGAATCTGCACCGAACCCGGTAGACGGGGTAGCCGCACATGACTTCTTGCACCAGATTCAGCTGATGAGGGCCAGAAGATCCAACAAATTGCTGTAAAAGGCTCAAGCGAACAACCGCCTATTCTCCTGCATAGCATATAGCACCAACCTGCAGGGTGAAGAGAGGGCGTATGCAATAATGGGCATTCAGCTTACGGCGATACACTGGGTTTACCTGGTTTTTATTGTGTTCATTATTGCGCTGCTGATCCGGCGGCGTGATACGACGATGATCTGTGTGGCCGGGATTTTTGCTTTGGGTTTGTTTGCTACAGAGACGCTCAGCGGCTCGGTATCAGGGATTTTCAACGCATTTGTCTATGCGACCAAAGAGCTGTTAGGGACCATAATGATTATATCTATTATTGTAGCGATGAGCCGGATTCTAATGATTACTGGCATTAACGAGACCATGGTTGCCCCGCTTACCCGGTTTATTCGTACACCGGCAATGGCTTATTGGGGCATTGGACTTATTATGATGGTAACCTCTTTCTTCTTCTGGCCTTCGCCTGCCGTTGCGCTGGTGGGGGCAGTGCTGCTGCCGGTGGCTCTACGGGTGGGGTTACCTGCACTTGGGGCCGCTGTGGCCATGAACCTGTTCGGTCACGGTATTGCATTGTCCGGAGATTATATTATTCAAGGCGCTCCAAAACTCACCGCGGATGCTGCCGGTCTTCCGGTATCCAGCGTGATGGAAGCGAGCATCCCGCTGGTTCTTGTGATGGGGCTGGTAACCACCGTTGCGGCGTTCTGGATGATGCGCCGCGACCAGAAGAACGGCACCTGGAGAGATGGCCTGGTTACCCTTAAGGGCAGTACGGGCAAGCTGAGGGGGCCGGAGAGTGAAGGCGGGGAGGAACGGCCGGTTCTGCTGGACGCCCGGCTCCGGCAAGCGCTGGCTATCGCCATCCCGCTGCTCTTCCTGCTCGACGTGGCGGCGATGTTCGCGCTGGGCCTGCAAGGCGGGGATGCTACAGCATTGGTGGGCGGTACTGCCGTGCTGATTCTAATCTCGGTTACACTGATGGCCCACCATAATCAGGGGCTGGAGAAAATCACTGCTTACCTGATTGAAGGCTTCACCTTTGGTTTCAGGGTGTTTGGACCAGTGATTCCCATCGCTGCTTTCTTCTATCTAGGCGATTCGGCGTTCACTGAGCTGTTCGGCAAGGTGCTGCCGAATGGCTCACACGGCATCGTGAACGATCTGGGCGTAGCCCTCGCGGATCACGTGCCGCTGAACGGCGCAGTGGGAGCCGTGACGATGACGGCGATCGGTGCGATCACCGGCCTCGACGGCTCCGGCTTCTCCGGCATCTCGCTGGCCGGCTCGATAGCCCAGCTGTTCGCCGCCGCCATCCATTCCGGCGCGGCGACGCTGACCGCCCTGGGACAGGTGGCCGCCATCTGGGTCGGCGGCGGCACCCTGATTCCGTGGGCGCTTATTCCTGCGGCTGCCATCTGCGGCGTCAGCCCCTTTGAGCTGGCCCGGCGCAACCTGAAGCCGGTCCTGCTTGGCCTTATGGCGACTACGATCGTCGCCATGTTCCTGGTCTAGATTTCACCTTGGGGATAGATCCACTGTACAGCCATTTTCTGTAATGGCGCCTTCCACTTGGGTGAAGGCGCCTGATCCGTTACGATCATGTGGATTTCATCCAGATCGGCTATTTTGGCTACGGTACGCTTATCAATCTTAGAGGAATCGGCGACTACGATCGCCATCTCTGAGTTGCGGATCATTTGTCTTGTGAATACAGCCTTCTCGTAATCATAGCTTGTGATACCGTTCTCCAAGGAGACACCATCAACAGAGACAAAGGATTTATTCACATAGAAACCTTCCAGAACCTTCTCGGCGATCGGGCCGGATACCCGGAGATGCTTGGCGCTTACTTCACCGCCAATGAAGATAAGCTTCCCGTTGAACGTCCCGCGTTTTTGAAATTCAATGAGCAGCATGAGGGCAGGCACGGAATTCGTTAAGATGGTCAAATGCTGCTTGCCTTCCAGGCAATGAATGATTTGCAGCGCTGTGCTTCCTTCATCCACCACAATTACATCATTGTCCTCAATGAGTCCTGCGGCCAGGATGCCAATTTTACGTTTAGCTTCAACATGAATGGCCTCTCTTTCCAGGAGAGGAGGCTCCACTTCAACCTTGAATTTAACCGCACCGCCATATACCTTTTTCAATTTATTCTCTTTCTCTAGCTCGTCGAGGTCTCTGCGGATCGTTTCAGTGGACACTTCGAACAGCAAAGAGAGCTCGTTTGCGATCACTTTACCTCTCTCATTCAGGAGAGTCATGATCGTCTCTTTTCTTTCTTCGCTGGCAAGAGACACCCTACCCTACCCCCTTCACGTTATGAACTATTATTATATCGGCTCTTCATTTAATAATAAAGGGCATTCACAACATCCTCAAGCACTCGTCTTTATCTATATAAGTTGAACTTTAGATTTTCATATTAGGATCTGGTCGTAACTGCGGGGAATGTTTGGACTTCCGGCCGCTGTTGTCTGCAGACTTCTTGATTTATACCGCTGTTCGCGGTGGAAATCCGCAGACTGTTTATGCTTCCGATGCGAGCTTTCCTACGGAAAGCTTTCAGGCGGTCGCTATCGCTCCTACAGTTCCAAACTTCCCCTCCGCACTCCTACCTTTTTTATGTTTTTTAAGTTCAACTTATTTATATTGCAATAAATTGCGGCCGTTATCGTTCATATCGAACAGATGGAATTTGTTCTCTTTGAATTTGATGTACACTTCATCACCGGACTCGATCTCGGCCTCATTGCCGGTCAACAGCCGGATCATCGTATCCAGCTTCCCTAACGGATCAATCACTTTGACCAGCTTGCCGCTGCCCAGGTGCTCAACCAGATCAACCTTCATTTTAATCTTTTGATGATCGGTCTGAGAGCAAATCGCGATATCATGCGGCCTGATTCCGAACTTAACGGATTTCCCCATATGCTCTTTATCCAGTCTCCGGTCAGCCGGCAACAGATATTCGAAGCCTTCCGTAACGACTACCTGGTTGCCGTTCATCTCTCTGAGCTCTCCTTGAACAAGGTTCATCGGCGGGTTGCCCAGAAAGCTGGCTACGAAAAGATTCACCGGATGGTTGAACAATTCATGTGGAGGCGCGTATTGCTGAATCTGGCCGCCGTTCAGGATGGCGACCCGGTCGGATATGGCCAGCGCCTCTTCCTGGTCATGAGTCACAATAATGGTGGTCACTCCCAAATTCCGCTGAATCTTGCGGATCTCGTCCCGGACATCCAGTTTCAGGCGTGCGTCCAAATTGGACATGGGTTCATCCAGCAATAAGATTTCAGGATTTTTGGAGAGTGCCCGGGCCATAGCCACCCGTTGCTGTTGTCCACCGGACAATTGTGAGGGCTTGCGGTCAAGCAAGTGATCAATTTGCAGGATTTTACTCGTTTCTTTAGCCCGTTCATACGCTTCCTGTTTGGGAATCTTCCGTTCTCTTAGCGGAAAAGCGATATTATCTCTGACAGAGAGATGTGGATAAAGCGCATAGGACTGAAACACCATGCCTATATTGCGGTCCTTCGGCTCCACATGATTGACCAGTTTCCCGTTAAAGAGAATCTCTCCCGAAGTCGGCTTCAGCAGCCCCGCGAGCATCATAAGTGTCGTAGTCTTCCCGCATCCGGAGGGACCGAGCAGCGCTACGAATTCGCCTTTGTTAATCTCGAGATTCAGGCCGTCTACCGCTCTGCCGCTGTCTTGCTTGCCATCGTATTCTTTTACAATATTTCTTAAGGTAATCATACTTGCTTAGCCCCTCCCAAGTTGACCTTCATGAATATCTTCTGGGTGAAAATGTAGAACAGAATGATGGGAAGTGTGTAAAACAATCCAATCGCTGTAATGAGGCCATAGTTCATAATCTGATCCTCTTTGGTTACTAGCTTGGACAAGTAGCCGGCCAGTGTAAGCATATCGTCATTGAAAATAAGCAGCTTAAACAGGAACCATTCACCGTAAGCTCCGAGAAAGGAAAATACAGATATAGCGCCAATCCCGGGCAGCACGAAGGGAACAAGTACTTTCTTGAACGCCCGATAGCGGGTACATCCATCGACCATGGCCGCCCATTCAATATCCCAGGGCACCTCGTCAAAGAACCCCTTCATGATGTAGACCCGCCCAGGAAGGGAACCGGTAACCGCGACCAATAATACACCCGTATACGTATTGACCAGATTCATTTGAACGAGGATGAAAAAGGTCGCGATAATGAGTGTGATCCCCGGGAAAGACCTCATCAGAAACAGAAATTTCATCGCAGACACTCTTCCTTTGAAGTCCAGCCTGGAGAAGGCGTATGCCGTCGGTACAGAGATGCAGACTTCGATCAGGACAATCAAAAAGGAATACACAAGGGTATTAAGTACAATAGGCCATATTAAGGGGAGCTTCACCCCGGCATATTCAACAGGCTCTGTGAAGAAAGAAAAGTTGTCCATTGAAAACTGCCCTGTCGTAAAATTCATCGTCGCTGCCAGGAAATACCAGATAATCATCGCGATAATCGGCAACGTAAATAATGTCATATAGGTGTGCACTAGCAACTTCTTAAGCGTACTGGTCGACATCAGACTGCCGCCTTCCCGGATTAGTCTTCAATTCTTGAAGGTTTGATCATTTGGTCAAAATCAAATAACCGCAAAAAGAATAGCGTTAGGATAAAAGAGATAATTACAACAATCAGCGACACCGCTGCTCCATAGCCATAATATTTCAGATTGAAGGCCTGCTGGTAAGCGTACAGGGACAAGGTTGTCGTATCTCTCATCGGACCGCCGTTTGTAAGTAGCATGATAAAGAAATAGGAGGATACAAAGCCGATCAGCTCCGAGATGGTAATATACATTAACGGCCACTTTAAGGTGGGCAAAATGATTTTCATAATGACGGATTTCTCGCTTGCGCCGTCTACTCTTGCCGCTTTGTACAAGTCCTCGGGTATCGAGTTGATCGCTGCGGACAAGAGAATCATACCGCCGGATATCGTGGACACGACAGTCGCCAGGATGACAATTCCCATTGCGGCCTTGGAGAACCAGGACACAGGATCGGACTCTACCCCCAGTTGAAGCAGGATGCGGTTGATTAGGCCACCCTCCGTAGGATCAAAGATATACTTCCAGAAGGTAACATAGACGACAGCGGGGATAATACTGGGAATGAGCCACAGCACTCTGTAGATGACAGCCGTAATTTTTCCCTTGAGGAAGTACTGGGTGGCAATGGATATAATCAGAGCAAAGAGCAGGGAGACCGATAAGGACAGGATGGAGAAAATAGCCGTATTCCATAAAATAGCCGGAAGATTATAGTCTGAGAATACTCTTGTGAAATTTTCAAATCCTACGAATTTCGGCTTCATCGACGCATTCAAATCCGTGAAGGACATGGCGATCGTTGCGATGGCCGGCAAGACAAAGAAAACAAGAACCAATGCCGCGAACGGCATGATGAAGAAATAAGGGTACATCTTCTTTTTAAACGGTTTTTTGTAGATAGGTTGAACTGTAGTGTGATCCATGCCGATCCTTCACCCGCCTTCATAATATGGAACAAGAGGAAACGGCTACGCAGTCCTACAAAGGACGGTATCCGTTTCCCGTAGAGTGAATCCCAGGCTGTTATTGTTCAATGATGAGATGATCGGAAGGTACGTTCTGCTTCGCATCCTTCTGGAACAACTCGTATGCCTGTTCTGCGGATTGGCCTTTGGTCAGGATGGCATCCACACCCAAAATGTAGGATTTGGTATAGGTTGCGTAATCCGGTTGAGCCGGACGGGTCTTCGTGAATTCGAGCAGGTATGCATGATCCTTATAGAAGTCCATTTCCTTGAAGCGTTTGTCTTCTTGCGCTTCCGGTGTTACCGGAAGTTTACCGCTGACCAGCGTGTGATTGATTTGCAGGTCCGGGTCAAGTACGTGCTCAATCAATCTTTGGACATACGGCATCTTCTCGTCATCAACCGTTGGCCCCACGTAGATCATAGCCGGGTTACTGTAGGATACAGGTTTGCCGCCCTTTTCAGCAGAGGGAATAGGAATCCAGACGATATTCTTATTGAACCAGGTGTTGAAGCCTTCAAGGTCGTTCTGCATGCCATTCGCTTCACGCATCATCTGATAGAACTCGGTGCGGGCGAATTCCGCGAAAATCTCACCTTTAACAAACATAGGCGCTGCCTTATCTGTGTCTACATCACCGATGGATTCGTTGATAATGCCGCGTTTCACTGCATCTGCCCAAAAGTCATAGACGTCTTTGGTTTTTTTGGTCAGCACCATTTTATTCTCATCGACATTATAGTTGTAGTTGCCAAACGCGTAATTCCAGCCTTCAAAACGTGTATCTTCTACTGCGAAGCCCATCTTGACCAAGTTCTTCTGCTTCGCTTCCTCAGCCAGCTTTTCGAGATCCCCGAATGTGAAGTCGCCGGAGTCCACACGCTGTCTTAAGCCATCGATCTGCTCCTTCGTCCAGCTGAGACCTTCGAGTGCTTTGCGGCTGATGAATACCGGGGAAGCATCCATATCCTGAATAGCCCCATAGTAGTGACCGTCGTACTTCATGATATTGGTATAGGAATCCGGCACATTCTTGAATACTTTAGAATCCTTAACCCAATCCACATCACGGATGATACCGGCATTGAGCTCCCAGCCAATATCCACGCTGGAATTCATAAAGATATCGGCTACTTTTCCGGCCTGGGCCTGAAGAATGAGCTCGTCATCGCCGATTCCCGGCCACCAGTCGATCTTTACATGAACATTGTCAGCCTTCAGTTCTTCGTTCAGGCGCTTCTCCGCCTCGATGAAGTTGTCCTTGCGCGCTCCCCAAGTACTCTCACGGACAGAAATCTGAATCTCCTTCATCTTCGCCTCACCTGCCGATGTTGCCTCTGCCGGTTCGTTACCCGATCCGCATCCCGCCAACAGTCCTGTACTCAAGACTACACTCAAAGCAGTAACAACAAGCTTCTTCATTCCTCGAAGTCCTCCTTATGGCCTTTTCACATTTCTTGTTTTCCTGTACAAGCTTAGTATAAAGGGGACATGTAAACCTGGGATTAAAACCACGTATTATTTTTGTTTTGTTGTTGTTTAATATTGTTTTCGTTGTTTTTTAGTCATTTAAAGTTGTTTTTATGTGGTGAAGGTTAAATCGATAGCTTCCTCAATAATCGTCAATGCCTGGTCCAATTGTTGCTGAGTGGTAATTAAGGGCGGGACAAGCGTGATGACATTTCCATTCGATACCTTGAAGCTCAGGCCTCTCTCCATACAGAGATACATCACTTTTTCGGTATGTCCGACCGCCTTTTCCTTCGTGTGCCTATTCGTTACCAGTTCAATTCCTGCCAGCATTCCTATGACACGCACATCGCCTATCGCTTCGTGCCTTTGCATCATCTCCGTAAGCCGCTGCTGAAGGTAAGCTCCCATTTGTACGGCATGCTCCAGCAAGCCGTTGTTTTCGATGAATTCAATGGTGGCGAGTGCTGCTGCGCAGCCCACAGAGCTCTTTTCATGCGTATAATGTCCAAGGGAAATGTCCTGTGCCACATCGAGGCCTTCCCGGACAATAATCCCGGCCATGGGGAACACTCCGCCACCGAAGCCCTTGCCAATCACTACAATATCAGGCACGATTCCGAAGTGCTCATGAACGAACATCGTTCCTGTTCTTCCGAATGCCGTAGGAATCTCGTCCAAGATGAGCAGGACACCGTATTGATCGCAGAGCCGGCGCAGCCTCTGGAAGTAAGCTTGAGGAGGAATCTGCACGTCCGTACTCCGAACCGGCTCCAGGAGGATAGCTCCCACATCCTCTTCTCTCTCCAGCATGTACTCCAGATAGTTAAGGGAATAGGTGCCATCATCGTGATCTCCGAAAATACTGCGGTAGGAATTATAGGGCATCATATGCTCCGACCCCGGCAAGAGTGGCCCTATTCCATTGCGGAACACGCCTTCTCCCCCCACGGAAATCGCATCCAGGCTTGCGCCGTGGAACGAATCCCAAGTGGATAGGGTCTTGAATTTGCCAGTTGCCTTACGGGCGAGCTTCAGCGCAAGTCCGATTGCGCTTGTTCCGCCAGGCGTGAATAGTACCTTATTCAAATCGCCTGGAGCCAGATGGGCCAGCTTTTGCGCTAACCGGATGGCTACCGGATTGGTAAAGCGGCGGGGCAGAAAAGGGAGATTTTCCATTTGGGCCATCACCGCATCCAGAACATACCGGTTCTTATACCCGACCTGATGTACGCTGTTCCCGTGGAAGTCCATAATCTTACGGCCATCCATATCTTCCAGATAGATGCCTTCTGCATTTGTGATGACATTGAGGCATGGTGTCGACATGGACTGGTGGAGGAAATAACGGCTGTCTTCTGCTAATACTTCCTTCGTTTCGGGACTGAGCCAGGCTTCTTGAAAGCTTCGCCGCTCTGAGGATAAGTTAATATCCCCCTCCGTTCTCGTATTAGCTCTAAAGTCCACAAGGCATATCCCCTTCCCCTAGCCGGCGGTTCACCCGTTCGATAATGTCTGGCAGATCAGATATCCGGTCAATCACATAGTGGGCTCCGTTATTCATGAATTGCTGTTTGGCAGCCTCGGCAAATTCCCTTAGGACAGCAGGTTCCATTGCGGCGGTCTCTTCTTGCGTTAAGCCCAGCATCGAGCTGCCGTTAACCACACCCACCGCCCAGACACCGGCATTTCTGGCTTCCTGCATGTCGGACGCCGTGTCTCCAACCTTTATAACCTGTGACGGCATTCCCATATCCAGTTCAATCATATTGGAGTAAATCATATAGGGATAGGGACGGCCCTTGCCGTTCACCGAGTCCGGCGTTACCCAATAGTCCGGTGCATAGCCTTTCTCCCGCGCATGCTCTGCCACTATCTTCATCATCGTATCGTTATATCCGGTGGTAGCGCCGATCTTCAAGCCCTCCTGCCGCAGCTGATCGACGACATCCACCACATTCCCGATGGGCTCCGAGAACCGGTGCAGAATTCCCAGCAGCTTCGGTTCGAACGCTTCATGCATCTCGTCTACATCGCTGTCTGTATAAGGACGGCCCAAGCGCTCTTCGAACAGCCTGCCGATCCTTGGCATTTCGAGCATGGCCTTCAGGTGATCCCATTTCAACAGACCCATGGGGGCCCGCACCTCTGCCATAGTCGGTTCTATTCCTTTGGAATGGAAGATCTCGAGGAACACTTGAACAGGAGCCATGCAGCCATAGTCCACCGTGGTTCCTGCCCAGTCCATAATGATTCCTTGCACTCTTTTCGTCATATCAGCTCTCCAGTCGCAGGGTAGTTAGATAAGAAGCTGCCGCCTCGCATAACCTTTCAATATCCTCTATGTGCACATCGCCGATGGTTCCGATCCGGAACACAAGCGCTTTGCTTAATTTGCCGGGGTAGATGACGAAGCCCTTTTCTTTTAGAAATCGATAGAATGCTTCGAATGTAAATGATGTAAGAGCCGGATATTCAAAAGTAGTGATAAAAGGGGAGTGGACAGCCGCGGGCAAATGGGCCTTAAAGCCTGCCTGCTCCATGAATCGCACCAGTGTCTGTTGATTCCTGGTGTATCTTGCACATCGCTGTTCGACTCCGCCTTCTTCATCCAATTCAAGCAACGCCTGATAAAATGCCCGGACAACATGCGTAGGAGAAGTAAAGCGCCACTTGCCTGCATCGTTGTCCATTACCTGCCATTGATCGAACAAATCCAGGGATAACGATCTTGCTCGTCCCTTGCATTCGATAAGCGCACTCTTCCTGCTGATCACAAAGCTGAAGCCCGGGACGCCCTGGATACACTTATTCGCGCTGCTGACCAGATAATCGATGCCGAGCTCCCCGACCGCTATAGGCGTACCGCCGAAGCTGCTCATGGCGTCGACGATGGCTATTTTGCCATGATTCTTGATTACCTGAACGAGTGCTTCCAGCGGATTCAGAATCCCTGTCGTTGTCTCGCAATGGACGAAGGCTACATGAGTAATTAGGGTATCCTGCTTGAGCACGGCGTCCAATTGGTCTGCACCGGGAAGCTCATCAGGTGCATATTCAAGCGTCCGGTGCCGGATTCCAAGGACACGGGCGATCTCCTGGATGCGCTCGCCGTAGGCACCATTCGCGAGGATCAGAAGCTTGCCGTCACCCGGTACTGCGGTGCCTATCACCGCCTCGACCCCGAACGTCCCGCTGCCTTGTATCAGCACTGCGGTATACTCTTCTTCGGGTGCTTGTCCCAGCTGAAGCAGCTTGCTTCTGATCGATTGAACGATGTCTTTGTAGTCGCTATCCCAGGTGCACCAGTCTTTTAGCATGACTTCTTTAACGGACGAGGTTGTCGTCAGGGGACCGGGTGTCAGTAATAAATAGGGTTGTTCCATGGTTCCTCCTACAGGTTATGGACAAGGTTGCGTGCCCATTTATTTGAGCGGTATCTGAAGAATCCGATACATGCCTTCGATACTTCCTCAAGTGAAAACATCAGGTATACCCACTCCACCGGCCAGTGAAATAGATAAGCTCCAGCAAACACTAGAGGCAAGGCTATCAGCCATGTGGTGACCAGGACCAGATTCATCGTGTACAGATTGTCGCCGCCCGCTCTGAACAGTCCGACAATCCATAGATTGTTCAAGAAGAACATGACCATAACGATTGCCTGAATGATCATGATATGACGGAATGACGACTGCACTTCACGGCTGAGATTAGGAAATAAGTGAACAATATATGGGCTCAGAATCAGAATTCCAGCACTCATGGCCAATGCGGAATACAAGGCGATCCGAGTGAATTTCCGGGCATAGAGTACCGCCTCGTTCCGGTCGTCCTGGCTGAGCTTCTGGCCGACCATTACTTTTGCGGCATAAGCAAAGCCATAGATCCCCATCATGAAGTAGCCGTTGAACGTGTTCGCCAATTGATAGGTCGCCAGCGCCGCCACGCCAATATGACCGAAGGCCAGCGCATACAGCATATTCCCGACCGACCACATGCCTTCATGGAACATGAGCGGCAGTGTGGTGGCATACACTCTCTTTACAAACGGCCAATGGAAGGAGAAGATCTCCCGCAGCGTAACGTTGACGTAGTACTTCCTTCCATAAACATAGCCTATTAAAATACCTGCGCTGAGAATGGATGAAGCAAGTGTCGCCCATCCCGCTCCAACAATGCCTAACTTGGGAAATCCAAGCTTTCCATAGATCAGCGTGTAGTCCAGCAGGACATTGACCAGCATTCCGATCATGCCAACCACCAGCATCAGCTTCATTTTTCCGATCGAGCCGAGTGCATTTCCGTATACATCCTTAACCGAATTGATCAGATAGACGAATACGATGACGGATACATATTGAACGCCGTAAGCAGCAACGTCCTTATCCTTAATAAATAGCGACAGGATGGGAGCTTTGAAGCAGGAGACTAATATGAATGCAGTTAAGCTGATAGCGACACTGGAGATAAGCATGAGTCCAAAGGCCTTTTTCACATTGGCGGTATCGTTTTTCCCATGAAATTGGGTGATGTAGGCAGAAATGCCGAAGATGGCGGATAGAATCATCCCGAGAATAAAGTTGATCTGACCTGCGGCGGCCATAACCGCTATGGCGGAATCGCCCATGCTGCCCACCATCAGCGTATTGATCAGCGAGAATGAATTCCCTATTAGCATCTGTAGAATCGAAGGCAGGACAAGCCTTTTCATGTCCCTGCGGAACTGCCATTCTAAGCTGTCCACCCTATTCAAGGGCTCCGTGCGGAAGGTCGGCCGGGAAAATAGGATTAGACCAGGCCACCTTCCCCTCAAAGTCCACGCATTCCACGCGGATATATTGCTCGTTGCCCTCTATCCGGTAGGAGCCCTGGCTGACGGGAAGTGCCTCCTTGCTGTATATGTTGCGGCCATTGCCGGGATGTGTAAGGAATCTGATGAACTTGACCGGAGAGCATTCAATCTGAAGGAAGCCATCCTGTACCCGCAGGTCATAGATTTCAGGGCCGTTTGACGAATAGTATTGACCGGCTTTTAAGGCATCAATGACAGATTGCTGCTCCAGCTTCTCCGCTTCAGCGCACACCCATCCGCCGAAAAATTCAGAGATCGCAATGTCGATGTCACCGCCGTGTGCGTCATCCGAGGCGATCCCGTACACCTTGCGGCCGTGCTTCAGCAAATAGTCCCAATGATGAACCCCATATCCAACCGCCTCATCAAGCTCCGACTGATGGTTGTATATCTCGATGGCGAAATAGCCCTCCAGCCGCAGCAGATCCTCCGGTGTATTCCTGGACCATTCCGGATGATTCATAATAATCAGATTTCCCTTATCCCGCATTTCGTCGATCAAGCTTTGAATGGTGTCCAGGTCCTCATAATCCGGCTTCGCATGCTCTTCGTCATGCCTGAATTCTTGGGCCGAATGCAGCGTCCGGTCGAGCAGTCCATGGATATGGTATTGCTGGCCTGTCTCCTGTCTGCTCATCTCACAAGCCATCTCGTAGCCGTCTATCATGATGAAGCGTTCATCATCATAGGCGTCTGACTTGAAATAGATTTCATGATCGCTCAGGCACATAAAGTCATAGCCGTTATTCTTATAGGCGTTCATTACCATTTCGGGAGGGTACTGCCCGTCGCTGCGCGTTGAATGTGTATGAAGATTGCCTTTATACTTGCGTTTCTGGTTGTCCAGAACAATCACCGGCGTCATCCTTATTCGTCCCCCTCCAGTAAATCTGCTACAAACACCGGATTGGACCAAGCTACATTTCCGTCAAAATCAATGCACTCCACCCGGATATACTGCATCTCCGGTTCTACCGGCATCGAGGCGACCGTCAGGGGTTCACCATTCTGGTAATTACCGACAAACGGCCCCCGGAGCGGGAACGCTTTGAACATAATGAATTTGCAGGGGGAACATTCAATGATGAGTTGTCCGTCTTCCACCCGAAGATCGTAGATCTCCGGTCCGGTGCTGGAATAGAAGCTGCCTGCCTTAAGACTGGTCACAATATCGTGAGGCGTCAGCGCTTCCGATTGAACCTGAACCCAGCCGCCGCCGTATTCAGGAAACGCCCAATTCCGGTCGTGTCCGTGGGAGTCGTCCGCAGCGATGCCATACACCCGTTTGCCGTTCTGCAGCGCGTGATCCCAATAGGCAGCTCCATAGGAGCTGACCGTAGACCATTCCGTTGCATGGTTATAGATTTCAACGGCAAAAAATCCGTCGTAGTTGACCATGTCCTCAAAGCGCGTCAGATGCCACTCCGGATGGTTGAAAATCACCAGATTACCGTGGGCAATCATCTCATCAATCAGCACCTGCGGGGACTGATCCCCCTCCCAGGGAATGGGAACCGGGAACCTCTCGAGATGCTGGAATCTTGGCTGCACAGGCTGTGCGGTGGGATCATCCAGAACTCCGAAGTGGTAGCCCGGGTCCTTATCAGGTACAGGGTTGAGCCCGCCCCGCTCCATTCCGGGAATCGTGATGAAATGGTCTGTATTGAACTCATCCGTTCTGGAATAGACATCATGATCGCTTATGCAAATAAAATGATAGCCCTTCTCCTTGAACACCTGGACAGTCTCCGCTGCCGGGAGTGAGCCGTCAGACCATGTGGTGTGGAGATGCAGATTGCCTTTATACACCGTTTTATTTCTTGCCAGGTAAATTTGATTCTTCATCTGCCATTCTCCTTACATTAGGAATTTGTTTTCTTGTGTTTTCATATTGATTCTTGTTGTTTGTGATCATCATACAGCCAGGCGAAATGGGTTTCAATCGAATTTAAATTATTTAACAGAGCGATTACAAACTTTACCGAAATCGAAAATAACTCCATCCAATAAGCCGTGATTTGACGCGGGAGTTACAAATGGAATGTATAAAAACCTTTGTTCTATCCATCCTAAAAAGGATTGAACAGTGAGACAGAAGGGAGCGGTTGACAAGATGAAGCATTACGAATCCAGCCTCCGGACCAATAGTACGGTAGATCAGGCGCAGGATGCGGTGACCACGCTGCATAACTCTGTATCCCAGGCGCTCAGCCATCCGAATGATCAGATGCTTATGCAGGCTGAGAACAGCCTAACGCACGCGGAGGAGGCAGTGAGCCATGCTCCGGAGGGCTCGATTGGGGGCCATGGGGTGGATCTGACCGAGGAAAGACTGGCTGATGAGAAAAAGAGGCTCGCTCTCGCAGAAGCAGCAAATAGAGGCACCAAACAGTAGATATTTGAAGCTCAGGCATTTCCGGTATTATCCGGGAATGCTTTTTTGTTATGCAAAAGCTGTTCTTTTAGAACCCCGAAGTAGCTAAATGAACTACGGAACCAAGTCGAGCAAATTGGTGGAATGAAAGGTATAAATACCCTTGAATTCGGCGCAGGTGAGCAAATTGGTGGCATGGGAGGTAGAAATACCTTTGAATTCAGCTCAGGTGAGCAAAATGGTGGAATGAAAGGTATAAATGCCTTTGAATTCGGCTCAGGAGAGCAAAACGGTGGAATGAGAGGTAGAAATACCTTTGAATTCGGCTCAGGAGAGCAAAATGGTGGAATGAAAGGTATAAATACCCTTGAATTCGGCGCAGGTGAGCAGATTGGTGGCATGAGGTTCTTGACAGCCTATAATCCCTTAATCTTTCAAGTGTCCACAAACGGGTTAATAAAGTTAACAGAACCGATTGCCTGCAACGAACGTACTATTGAAACGAACAAGTATCATTAAGGGGGCTTAGAGATGCCGGAAACCACCGGGCCGTATCTGGAGACTGTAGAGGAGCTGAATGCCGCGCTTGCCGAAATTATGAAGTGGGAAAAGGAACAGAACCAGCTAATGATCTGGGACCGCATCACCAGGCTGCCGTTCAAGCTGTTCGATAAGCTTACGCCGAAGTTTATTCATGAGAAGCTGGGCAAGCTGCTCGACGAGCTGGGAGGCTATATCCAGAATGGGGGCAACTATCTCGTAGCCGGGCGCAAGGTTGGGGTGTTAATGGAGACCGGGAGCCGCGCGGCCGGAGGGACCGGGAAGGGACCATATCCGCTGGCGGTGATGGATAATGCTGCCCGGCAGCTTACAATGAGCAGCAGGAACGTCGCCACCGCGCAAGGAGCGACGACGGGATTCGGCGGATTGTTCACGCTGGCGGCGGACATCCCCGCGATTCTGGGCCTGTCCCTTAAAGTCATTCAGGAGATTGGCCTCTGCTATGGCTACAATCCTACAGATAAAGCAGAACGGATATTTGCCGTCAAGGTGATGCAGTTTGCCTCTTCGGATATTGTGGGCAAGCGAACCATCCTGAAGGAGCTTAATCTGCAGGCAGGTGGCGACGGCGATATTACTGCCGGAACCCAGGCTGCCGTGTCCAGGATTCAGGGCTGGCGGGAGGTCATCACGGTGTACCGGGACAATTGGGGCTGGAAAAAGATGCTGCAGGCTGTCCCTGTAGCGGGGATGTTCTTCGGGGCCTATATCAACCGTAAGGCGCTGGAGGATGTGGCCGAGGCCGCCCGGATGCTCTACCGCAAAAGAAGAATCATCGCCAGACTGGCAGAGATGGGTTGACTCTCATGCGAAGGAAGAAATCAGAGTATATCTGCAAGCAAAAAAAGCAATAGTGCAGTGCTTCATGCGGCTGCCATTATTGCTTTTTTTGTTCAAAACATCTCTTAGGCGTCGGGATTAAGGGACTCAAGTCCCTTGCCCCCAAGGGGAATCAGCCGGGTAGGTTCAACACCTGCAATCAGCGGCTTAGCCCGCTGGATGGCCTCCCGGGTGGACTCCTCCTGCAATGAAGCCGCATGGGCTTCCGCATGGCTCCATACCTCAGTAACCCAGAGGGTGTCAGGCTCACTCTCCGAGAGGTTAACGATGTACAGCTCACATTCATGAACTTGCTCCATTGCAGCTGCAGCTTCCAGAAGAATCGCCGCAAGGGCATCACGTTCACCTGGTTTGGCGGTGAATTTGGCAATCATTCCGAATTTACTCATGCCCCGTCACTCCTTCAGGTTTGGCTTTACAATCCAAGGAACAGCATTTGGAGATCAGCTATATCTTATCAGAGATCGGGTGAACAGGAAGGCTATAATCGATTTTCGTCTACAATCAGCCTCTTGCAGCCATTCTTGCATATTCCTCCAGGAGTTACTATGATGAAATCATTCAATTTTCCGAAGGTGAAATCCTACGGGAGAGGAGTGGGAGTAGGCAGGATGGATAATAGGGAACAAGAGAAGTCGTACGGGAAGCTGACCGGACAGGCAGAATCTTTCATCCGGCTATGCTATACAGAGCTGGAGAAGCCGGAGCAGCTCATCGCGGAACGTATTCAGGCCATACATAAGGAAATCGAGCAATCCGGTACCTACAACCATACAGAGGAAGAGCTTGCCCATGGTGCAAAAATGGCCTGGCGCCACAACAGCCGCTGCATCGGACGCCTGTTCTGGCACACCCTTGAGGTGAACGATGCCCGGCAGGCAGAGACTGCCGAGGAGGTGGCGGCGGCACTGCTGCAGCATGTGCAGCAGGCGAACAATGGCGGCCGCATCCGGCCTATGATTACGGTATTCCGCAGCGGCGGGAATCTGGAGAAGGCGGTCCGGATCTGGAATCACCAGCTGATCCGTTATGCCGGATACCCTGGACAAGGGGACCTTGCCCGTGCCGGCGATCCGGCATCGGATGTGTTCACTGCCGTCTGCCGGAGGCTGGGCTGGCAGGGCAATGGCGGAGACTTCGATGTGCTTCCGCTGGTCGTCAGCATTGGTGAAGAAGAACCGCGCTGGTTCGCCATTCCGCCAGAGCTGGTGCAGGAGGTCCCGCTGACCCATCCCGAGATCGAACGGTTCCCGGAGCTTGGCTTGCGCTGGTATTCTGTACCGGTCGTGTCGGATATGCTGCTCGAAATCGGTGGAATTTCTTATACTGCTGCGCCTTTTAACGGCTGGTATATGGAGACAGAGATTGGTTCACGCAATCTTGGGGACACAAGCCGCTATAACCGGCTACCGGCTGTAGCGGATCTACTCGGTCTGGACCGTTCGACCAACACCTCTCTCTGGAAAGACCGGGCACTGCTGGAATTGAACCGCGCGGTGCTGCATTCCTTCAAGCAGGCGGGGGTCAGCATTGTGGATCATCATACTGCCGCCGATCAGTTCGCCCGCTTCCAGGAGCAGGAGAAGCAGCAGGGACGCCAGGTCTCAGGCAAGTGGGGCTGGCTGATCCCTCCAATGTCACCATCGTCTACACCGGTTTGGAACGATAACACCCTGAAGGAGCTGAACCTCAGCCCGAGGCTGATCTATCAGCAAGCGGCATACGCCCATTGGCTGGAAGAAGGCTCACAGAGGAGTCCAGACTCTAAGATCAGTTCAAACGCTGAGGCTGCTCCTGAACCTAAGCCGGCTTGTCCCTTTCACCCTCCTCAGAATTAAGGGGAAGGCGAGACGAATGTTTTCATGCGGTGAATATGCTATTATGGACACAAATAAGTGATGAAATGAGATGATCTCTTGATCGGACGCAGCGGAAATCCCACACTAAATGAAAAAACGTTTGAGCGTGCAGAGCGGTACTCCGGGCAGGAACGCATGAGCATTAACGGAACGGTCAACAAAACCTTTATCACACTGACCATTCTGCTGGCAGGGGCGTTCAGTGCCTGGTCGATGTATTTCAATGGACAAAATGTAGGCCCTTATGCCGTCGGCGGTGCACTGATCGGGTTCGTGCTTGCCTTGATTATCAGCTTCAAGCCGACTGCTGCACCGTATCTGGTGCCTGTCTATGCGCTGGCTGAAGGCTTGTTTCTGGGTGCTATTTCAGCAACATACGAGGGCCTGTACTATGGGATTACTCTGCAGGCCGCCTTGTTGACGCTGAGTATATTTGTCGCTTTGCTGCTTGCCTACAAGACAAGAATCATTAGAGCGACGGAAAAATTCAAGCTCGGCATATTTGCTGCCACAGCCGGAATTGCCATCGTCTATCTGCTGAGCTTTGTGCTGGGAATGTTCGGTGTAACGGTTCCATATTTGCACAGCAACAGCCTGATCGGAATCGGCATTTCGGTCATTATCGTTATTGTGGCTGCGCTCAATCTGGTGCTGGACTTTGACTTTATTGAGAACGGCGCACAGCAGGGCGCTCCCAAATACATGGAATGGTACGGAGCATTCGGCCTTATGGTCACACTGGTATGGCTCTATGTAGAGATTCTCAGACTGCTGTCTAAGCTGCGGAGCCGGAATTAAGGACAGCAGTGCTGTAACGAAGGGTTTCATAAAACAGCTGTTTCCGTCCTTATTATCAAAGGCGGGGCCAGCTGTTTTTTATAATAGAAAGGCTTCTAGGCTCTGCATGGAGAATGGATTCAAAAAATTTTAAATATAGGCTTGATTTCCGGGAAGAGTTCTTGTATACTTCAAATTAAGATAGTGATTGACCAATAACCAAAAACTAATCATCAAAACCCAACATCTTATCAGAACACATATCCGCAGAACAACAGGAGGCCAGCATGACAAAGCTATCGGGAGGCGCACGGACGAAGGATGAAGCAACCTCAGTCAACCGGAGGGAGCAAATCCTGGAGGCGGCTGTGGTTGTATTCGCAGAGCATGGCTATTTCAAGGCCACTACCGCACAGGTGGCAGAGAAGGTGGGGATCTCCCAGCCGTACATTTTCAAGCTGTTCAAGAACAAGGAAGAGCTGTTTGTGGCGGCGCTGGACCGGGCATTTGAACGGACGATCCGCACGTTTACAGAGGTGAAGGCTTCGGGAGAAGAATTGCTTCGGGAATCGATCCGGGTATATGAGCAGATGATGGAGACACATCCAAGTGAAATCATTCTGCAGGTGCAGGCGCTCGGAATTCGTGATGAAGCCATCCGCCGGTCTATGCAGACAGGAATGCAAAGGGTGACAAGCCTGATGGAAAGCAAGTTTACTGCAGCGGGGATCGCTCATCCCGAGGTAGAAGTCAGTACATTTATGGCCAATGGTATGCTGTGCCATATTGCGATGGCGCTGGAGATGCCTGATCTGAAACCGAAGCATTTGGAGTAGCCGGGGGGAATCAACCAGCCCCTGGACCTAAGGGCTCTGCCCTTACGGTCAATAGGTAGTGATTAATCAATAACAAATAACAAAAACAAATTGGAGGAATAACTAATGATGAACAAAACAACGAAGGCTGTCGTGTTGGGTGCAACGGGAGGAACAGGAACGGTAATCATTGCCGAACTGTTGAGGAGAGGGATCGAAACGGTTGCTTTTGGACGGTCATTGCCGAAGCTGGAGCAGTTCGCAGCAAAACTGGGCCATCCGGCTGGTCTTAGTTTGAAAACAGGAGATGTGTTCAAACCGGAGGATGTATTCAAGGCTGCGCAGGGAGCGGATATTATTTTTCACAGCGCGTCGGTGCCTTATAACGAAATGAGCACCAGACTGCTTCCAATGGGTGAGGCCGTGATGGAGGCGGCGGACAGACTCGGTGCCCGGGTCGTTGCAGTAGACGGAATTTATCCTTACGGACGCAGAAAGGATGAGCAGCCGATCACGGAGGAATTCCCCAAGAACCCGCATACCCAAAAAGGCAAAACAAAGCTGGAGTTCGAGCGGATGTTCTTCAGCCCGCGCTGGAGCCATACCCAAGGCATGATAGTACGGCTGCCTGATTATTATGGCCCTACTGCCAATGAAGCTTCGTATCTGGGTTCAACGCTTGATGCGATTGCTGCCGGCAAACCGGGAATGTTCGTCGGGAATATGACGGTGCCGCGTGAATATGTATATCTGCCCGATGCAGCGGTGATGATCGTGGAGTTGGCCCTCCGGGAAGAGGCCTATGGGCAGAACTGGAACATTCCCGGTGCAGGTACCATCTCCGGCCGGGAAATTGTCCGCATCGCCCGGATGGCAAGCGGCAAGTCCAAACCGGTCATCCCGGTGGGGGCCTTTGGTTTATCGCTGCTTGGCCTGTTTGTACCGGTCATGAAAGAGATTGTAGAGATGCTCTATCTGACGAAGGAACCGCTCCGTTTAAGCGGCCGGAAGTATGAGCGTCTGGTCGGCCCGATTCCGGCGACTTCATTCGAGGAAGGAATCCGGGAGACGATCCAAGCCATTCAGAGCCGTCAGGCCAAATCTTTATGAGCAGCAGGCTCATACATCCCGGTCCCGATCTGCACGCAGGGCTCCCCTTTGTATAATCCGGCGCTGCTTCTGTATAGTCAGGGTTCTGGAACTATGTTACTATTTATGTCTATATCCAAGAGGGAAGTGAGCTACAATGATCAGCATTACGATTCCAACGCCGGATGTCACCATTACGAAGCAGGCGAATCCCGTACTGAGCCATATTTACGGATTTACAGATTTCCACCTGATTACCCGGGAACAAGGCGGCATCTTCATGTTCTACAATGACAAGGATGAGCTGCTGTTCGTGGGTAAGGCCAGAAAGCTGAGACCGCGGATCAAAAAGCATTTCGAAGATAATGTTTCCGTGATGAAGCCGCACCGTGATGAAGTGACCAAGATTGAAGTTTGCATCGTCGATGAAGCCGTCGACAGAGAGATTTACGAAACGTACATTGTGAATAAGCTTAGAGCTAAATACAATGTGGAGAAAGTGCTGTACAAATAAATCAAGTATCGCTGAAGCGCGGTCCCCGGGATTGCGCTTTTTTGTTGCCCATTTATCTAGCCCCAGCATTTACCTAAAGTTCGAAGTATCCAGATTCTGTACAAAAAAGTGCCTATAGCATGGGCAATTATTCCTAAGTTGTTGGTTAATACTTCCGCCCAAGGGAAATTAGGCCTTTGGATACATTTGCGAAACTTAGATACTAAGGCTCACTTACATACAGGTAAAATCAACTATAATAAATGCGTATAGGCTCGACATATTTTGACATATATAATGAGGTGATAGCATAGATGGCGACTCCTTTTTTCAAGAAAAAAGACATGGCGGACAAGCAGCCCAGGCCCGGCGTGGTTCAAAAGGTTCAATTGGCGGAAGACCCGCCTGAGGAAAAGGAAACTTACGAAACGAACGAGAGCCTGTCCAGCCTCATTTCCATAGGCAAAGCGCAGCTGGACAAGAAGTCACTTGATTTGATTTTTGCAGTAGAGCAAATGATCCAGGCCAGAACGCATGCGGATACAACCAATCATGAGCTCCAGGACCGGTTGACGCATACCAGCGGACATGTGGAGCGTTTGAACAAGGACCTGAAGAATCTGAACAAGGTGATTGAGGAACGGGAAAGAAGCATCCTGGAGCTGGAGCATAAGCTGGTAGAGCGCAACCTGAAGGTGGATCAGGTCATGGAGGACCACCGTGAATTGCACACCACCCTGTCTTCAGAAATGGACGAGCTCAAGAGCACCATCGAGCTGGAGCGGCAAAAGTATACGAATCTCGTTCAGAAGCATAATGATGCCATTTCGGAGAAGCTGAAGAAGATGAACGAGCTTGAGGAAAAAATCGGACGCCTTGAAACAGAGAACGCCCATATGAAACAGAAATACGAAACGGTCCGGCAGGAGAAAGCCTACCTCTCCAGCATGATTAACGATTTCACCACGCGTATGACGGCTCCTTTTGGAGGAAGTACTCCCCCGGCAGACCGCACAGATAACGGGACTACATAATTACTATGCCTCTTTTAGAACAAGATTCCGCACTGATGATAGAGCTGCTGGCGCTTGAGCCTATGCAGGATAGCTATCAGATGGAGGTAGGTCTAACCCATAGCGGCGGATTCACCCGAAAAGTTCTCCTCATCGATGAATATACATATCTGCAAGTGAATAGCATACTGGGCTCTTATCAGGAACACAGAGTACGGCTGTCGATTTACCCCAAGTGGGACCCCTTTCGCCGCAAATATTTCAGCTCTCTCACCAAGATGAACAGAACCTGCTCCGAGACTCTGTATTTTGCCTGCTCAGAAGATTTCGTCTCACAGCTCCTTGAGTTGAAACAGCAAACCATGCCGTCCGATGAAGCGAATACGGTTCAAGCAGTGGTTCCTGTGCCCGAGCCTGAACAACCACAGCCGCCCAAGCGACGTGCAAGCGCCTTCCGGGTTACCCGGCCTATTGTAACGCGTTGCATGTTGTTCAGCCTGTTATTCGTATTATTTTTTCTGCGGATGGATGACACTCTGCTCAATAGTGCTGAAGCGCATGAAGACTTCACGTCGCCGGTGGACAGCAGTGTCCCTGTGCCCTATGTCCCTGTAGTTCATACGGCATCCTTTCAGAGCGCTCAAGCTGAAGCTGTGCCGGAAACAGAACAAGAACCGGCGCCGGTACAGAGTGCGGAGCCAGAGGTGCAGAACCCGACAGTTGAAGAGATGGAGCTGGACGGAAGCCGTTATGAGTATAGTCTGCTGAAGGGTTATGTAGCTTTATCCTTTGATGATGGCCCATCCAAGTACACTAAGGAAATCGTCGATATTCTTATGGCGTACGGAATTGCGGCGAATTTTCTGTTCATTGGCCAGAATGCCCAGCAGCACCCGGAAGCGGTCCAATATGCCAATGCACACGGAATGCCGGTGGGCAGTCATTCCTGGGATCACAGCGACATGACGAAGAACAGCAGCGGGGAGAACCATAACAACCTGTTGCGTTCCGTTCAGGTACTGGAGCAGAATATAGGGAGGCCGGTGACCGTATTTCGTCCGCCTTATGGGGCTATCAACGGTTCTCTGGCTGCAGAAGCCGTCAAACAGAACTTGAAAGTACTGCTCTGGAACCGTGATCCTGAAGACTGGAAAGCACAGACCTCGGAGCAAATCATCCAATATTTTTATCATACGGACCCCTCCGGGGGCATCTATCTGCTGCATGAAAAAGCAATAACAGTCAAAGCGCTGCCTGCCATTATAGAATATCTTAAGAAAAAACAGCTGAAGTTCGCCATTTTCAAATAATGGGCGGATGCTTATGCCAATCCAATACAAGCGTATCCGATCCTTTCGGGTACGCTTGTATGTCTTTCAGAGGGCTGTCCGTCTTCGCGGAAGCCGGGGAAGCACTGGAATCTTCTTGTTTTAATAAAAAAAATTTGAGACAATAAGTGCATGTTGTTAGACGGAGCCCTGCAAGGTAGAATGAATTGAACTTTAATGTTTTGAAAAGAGGATAAATAATGAATAAACAATCCATTTATGGATTAACTTTGGAACAAATGTCGTCATGGCTCGTGGAGCATGGTCATAAGAAATCCCGCGCGTCCCGGATATGGGACTCTCTGTACCGCCAGCGGGTTACGGATTTCGCGGAAATGACCGAGGTGAACAGCGAGACAGTGCAGCTCCTGTCAGAGCATTTTGTCTTTCAAACGATGGACGAGCATGTGAAGCAGGAGTCGGCGGATGGCACAATTAAGTTTCTGTTCCGCCTGAAGGACGGCAACCTGATCGAAACGGTGCTAATGCGGCAGAAGTACGGTTTGTCCGTCTGTGTGACAACTCAGGTGGGCTGCAACATCGGCTGCAGTTTTTGCGCAAGCGGATTGCTGGCGAAGAGCCGCGATCTGTCCAGCGGAGAGATTGTGGAGCAGATTATGAAGGTGCAGCATCATCTGGACCGCGCAGGTCTGGGTCAAAGGGTCAGCCATGTGGTAGTAATGGGGATCGGCGAGCCGTTTGATAATTTTACGAACCTGCTCAATTTCCTGACTATTATCAAGAGTCATAAGGGACTGGCGATTGCCGGCAAGGGCATCACGGTGTCCACAAGCGGTCTGGCTGACAAAATCAGAGAATTTGCTGATGCCAATATGCAGGTCAACCTGGCTATTTCTTTACATGCGCCGAATAATGAGCTGCGGACACGGATTATGAAGATCAACCGGGCCATTCCTATAGAGAAGTTAATGCCCGCTATTGATTACTATCTGGAGAAGACGAACCGGAGAATTACACTGGAGTACATTCTGCTTAAGGATATCAATGACCAGCAGGAGCATGCCCTGGAGCTGGCAGAGCTGATCGGAGACCGCCGCCAGATGGCTAACGTGAACCTGATTCCGTACAATCCTGTAGATGAGCATAGCCAATACCAGCGGAGCGAGCGTGAATCCGTGCGGGCTTTCTTTGATACGCTCAAAAAGCAGGGCGTCAGCGTAAGCACCCGGCTGGAGCACGGCGTCGATATCGACGCCGCCTGCGGTCAGCTGCGCAGTAAGCAGATCAAGAAAGCCAAGGGCGCCGCTGCTGAGAGCGGCGTGGCCGCCGGGTAACCCAGGCAGCCTGCTGGAAGCAGTGACGGGACGGAACAACGGCAGAGATGCCGTTAATGCAGCGCCCGTAGTATAGCGTTACAAAAGGGCGGTGCCCCGTGTTCACATACGGGGCACCGCCCTTTTTTGGGATTAACCCGCTGACATTTATGTTTTGTGGGCCCGCCCATCCATACGTCAGGTATAAAAGACGCGGCAATGCCCGAAGCTTATGAGGACACCGGTAAGCCGATGTGGCTGTCTAGCATTAACCCCTGATTCTTACAGACTTTTACAAAAATCAATAGATGGATTTGATCTGTACTTGTTATAATACTAGCGTACAATCCGGAAGATCCGCGATAATCCGGCATTTTCCTGGTAATTTGGTCTGCAGCGGGCAACTGAGGGAGCCTCTGCCATGGATTGTATGATACAATAGCCAGATGAATGATGAAAAGAGGAATGTGAAATGTTGACATTTACAAGCTACACCGTGGAGAACGTAAGAGATCCATTTAATATTTTAAGCGGCAAGCGGTACGAGTTTGTTATTAATCTGGAAGTGCCTGAGGATGATGAGCTGTACGAAGAGAATGGCTTATCCGCACGGGCCATCGTGAAGGTGGAGGAAGAACAGCTCAGCATCGTCAGCTACGATCTGCTGGAGACCACAACCGGCCGGATTCTTGATTTTGATATGGAAGAGGACGAGGAAGCAGCCTTAGTCTTGTTCTGCAAAGAGCACCTGCCAGCTTAAGCCGGAGTGGACAATAAGCTCCGCCGGGTAGATCACGAACCAACAGACCGCACCCCTTTCGGAGGGGACGGTCTATTTGTCATACGCGTTTGCCTTACAGACACCCGCCTACATAATAGTGAATTTGTTTGTTCCACCAAGGCCAGTCATGATCAGCATCATGCCCCCAATAATCAATCTGTGCCGCAATACCTTTGTGCTGGAGCAGATCCTGGAGCAGGCGCGTCTCATGAAGCATCTCGTCTTCATAGGCGCCTTGTCCGACACAGAGGATGATCCGGCTGGCCCGGTAAGCGCTCAGGTAATGTTCATCGGTCAGGCCCGGCAGGTAATGCAGCGGCGAGTTCAGGTAGACGGTCCCGCTCATATAATCACCAAAGAAGTAATGGGTGGAGTAGACGCCGCTGAGGGCGATTAATGTATCGAAAACGTGAGGATGCCGGAAAAAGAAGCTGGCACTGTAGTACGCGCCCATGGAGCAGCCGGAGACGAGGATCTTTTGGTCGCTGCCGCCGTTGCTTGCCTTGCTGGACTGGAGGATTCGGGGGATCAGCTCCTGCGTGATGTACTTGTCGTACTGCTCATGGCGCTGCACCTTGTCCTCATGGTTCCAGCCGCCCGAGAAAAAGGTCTCCTCATCAAGGGTGTCGCAGGCCCAGATCTGCAGCTTACCCGCATCAATGAACTGCGAAAGGGTCTGAATCATGCCGGAATCCTCATATTGATAGAACCGACCCAGTGAAGTCGGGAAGACCAGCATCGGTTTCCCCGCATGGCCGTACACTTTGTATTCCATATCTCTGTGAAGGTGCCTGCTGTATTCTTTATGGTAGCTTATCCTCATGCATCAACACATCCTATCCCTCTTCAACTTGTTGAATATAGCCCACGATGTCTCTGACTTCCCCCAGATCCGCAGAACGGAATTGATAGGCGCTGTTCCCCATGGCACGGCTGAACACTTCTTCAATCTCCGCATAATGGACAATCTTGTCCCCAAAGGCACGGTAAATGTCCTCATGGCTGTGAACGTAAGGCTTATGCCGCTTACGGCTGGCATAGCCGGTATAATACTTGCCTTCAAACGGTCCGCCTACCTCATTGTGAACAATCATGCGCGCCCATTCTTCATACACATCCACATCATATGAAAAGTTAATCGCATCGGTCATCCATGCTCCTGGAGGCCGCATATTTACTTCAAGGGCAATGATCCGGCCATCCTTGTTCGACTTGAACAATTCGATATGGAAGAAGCGCTCTCTGATATCAAAAGCCTGGAGGATGTTTTTTCCCGCAAGCTCAACCTCGGGGCTGATCTCCTTCAGACAGAAATAGTAGAGGTGGTTGTCCGTATTGACGACATCCATCACGCTGTTCTCGAACAAGTGACTGACTGCGAACTGCACGTTTCCGTCGATATCCACCAGCCCGTCGTAGGTCAGAATCACGCCGTCAATGAACTCTTCAATAATAAAAGCCACATCATCCGGCTTGGTGTCAAAAAACTGCTGCAGCTCGGCCTCGTTATTGATCTTATAGGTCATGCTGGCCCCGGAGCCCAGGTCCGGCTTCACCACAAGCGGAAAGCCGGTGCCGCGGATGAAGTCATCCACACTGTCGCGGGTGGTTCCGGTGGAGAACTGCACGGTGCTTACCCCGCTTTTGCGGAAAAACTCTTTCATTTTGGATTTCTGTTTCAGGTTGTAGACAAAATCAGTCTTAGTGCCGTAAATGTTAAAATCCGTGCGGATCGCGGCATCCTGCTCCAGCCAATATTCATTCAGGGATTCGAAGCGGTCGATTTTGCCGTACCGGTGAGTGAAATAACCCACAGCCCGTAGAATCTCGTCATAATTTTCCAGACTGCTTACCTTGTAATACTCGGTCATGGCCGACTTCAGCTTGTCCTCCAGCTGATCATACTCGGCATCACCGATCCCAAGCACCGTGGCTCCCTGCTGCTGAAGGTGACTGCAGAAATCGGCGCTGTTCCTCGGGAAATGAGGCGAAAAGAAAATAAAGTTCAAGCGGACCAGCCCCTTCGGCAATATGGTATATTTCTGCGTTTTAATTCCGACTTATATTGTATGATTAATTCAATCTACCAGCTTCGGCCTCTTCCGTCAATCCTTTAGCCCCGGAACTGCGCTGCGCCAATTTTTGATTCAGTCTGGCCAGCAGTCCGCTGAAGGTATGGCAGTCCTCCGAAGACCAGTCTTCAAAGATCTCCCCATACCGCTCCAGACGGATGTTCCGCGCTTCCTCCAGCTTGCGTGTGCCAAGTGGGGTGATCTCAAAATAGCTCGATCTTCCGTCCATCGGGTCGGGTACCCGCACGGCATAGCCTTTGCTTTCGAGTACACTGGTCTGTCTGCTGATCGTGGAGGTGTCGAGTCCGAACTCTTCGGCGAGTGCCTTTACCCCTACCTTCTTGTGGTGGGCCAAATGGTAGAGCAGCGTATATGTCGAGCGGTCCAGCCCCCCATGCTTCTTGTCGAGAGAGGAACGGCGGATGAGTGTCATCAGCTCATTGTTAAGGGACTCCAGGTTTTTTTCATCCATACGATAGCTTCCTTCCTTTACGGATTACTTTTCTCCATTATTATAGTGAACATACCGGACCACAAGCAAAAGTCGCGCCCATTTATGAAAAAGGAATGAAATAAGTCATATTGACTTTCATTAATGTAGTTGTATAATACACATATATAACTATTTAATTGTATCATACACCCATATGGTGGGGAAGCCAGACTTTAGTGTATTGTGCTTCACGGAGGAGAGAACCTATTGAAGACTCAAACTGTTCGTAATTCATCCTTTTGGTTGATTATTTTAGCTATTTTTTTCGGGAATTTCATGGCGATCCTGAGTACCACCACCATTAACGTAGCGTTTCCGGTATTTATGAAGGACTTTCATGCGGAGATTGGGACCGTGCAGTGGATGATTACAGGTTATCTGCTCGCTACGGGTGTGATCGCGCCGGTGGTGGGCTATTTCGGTGATAAATGGAGTTACAAATATCTGTATGTGTTCGCTTTATCGGGATTTACCCTATTCTCCGGACTGTGCATGATGGCCTGGAACATTCACTCACTCGTGACCTTCCGTATTCTGCAGGGGGTGTTCGGCGGGCTGATTATTCCTACTACAATGACCATGATCTATCAATTTATCGAAAAGGAAAAGCAGGCGTTCGCAATGAGCCTGTGGAGCTTGTCCTCTATGCTGGCACCTGCCTTTGGCCCGACACTAGGGGGATGGCTGACCGGATATTTTGGCTGGGAATCGCTATTTATGATCAATGTGCCGATAGGGATTATTGCGATTGTGGTTGCACTCAAGTGCTTGCCGTTTCAGCGAACCGCTGGTGAAAGGAAGACCTTTGATCTGCCGGGTTTTGTAACGGTTATTCTTAGCAGTGCGTTCATTATTCTGGCTTTTAATAAAGGGAATGCCTGGGGCTGGACCTCCTGGAAGACTCTGACCCTGCTGATTATCGGAGCTATAGCGCTAACTTATTTCATCCGCAGAGAGCTCGCTTTGACAGAACCGCTGCTGAATCTTAAGGTATTCCGGCAAAACCGGTTCACTTACAGCCTGATGATCAACTGTATCATTACCATTGCCCTGTATTCCGGGACGTTCCTGATTCCCGTCTTTCTGCAGGACATTCAGCAGTCTACTCCGCTCGCAACAGCACTGGTCCTGCTGCCGGGTTCCATTGCCATGGCTGTCATGTCACCGGTTGTCGGCAAGCTCTACAGCAAGACCGGGCCGTTCTGGCTGATTCTTGGCGGCATCCTGCTGCTGGTCGCCTCAACCTGGGAGCTCAGCCATATCACACTCGCCACTACCCATGTTCGGCTGGCTTGGCTGATGGCGGTGCGCAATGTCGGGATTGCTCTGGCCTTCATGCCGGTTACGAACGCCGGAATGTCTTCCGTGCCGAAACAGATCACCGGTCATGCTTCTTCTGTTACCAACTGGGTACGGCAAGCCACCGGGGCGCTGTCCATCGCGATCTTCAGCTCGCTGCTGGCTTCGCGGGCCTTGACGCACCAGAAGGAGCTTAGCGGCGGAACCTCAGCTGCGGCCGGCTTCATCAAGGCCCAGGGTATGACGCTGGGTGTACGGGATGTATTCCTCATCGCAACCGTGATCGGGATTCTGGCAATTCCCTTGACCTTTCTGCTCCGAACCGGAACAGCCAAACCGAAGGCTGCTGTACTGAAGGCAGCTTCCGTCAAGCAGGAGGCGAATAGCTAAGTGCTGTGTGCCGGCAGGAGACCAAAGGCTGACTTATCCAACAGCAAACCGCCCCAGCAGGTTCTTGACAGACCTGCTGGGGCGGTTTAGTTATACCTGAATAGATGGAGAGCAGTCTACTGCAAGCTGATCTGATAATCCTTTTTCAGATAAGAACGGATTCTCTGGAAATCTGCTGTGTTCAGGTCAGTCAGCCGTTTGCTGCGCTCCCGTCCCAGAATGATGCCGATGGTCTGGGCTGCCAGTGCAGTGGTGGGCATGATCCTTGCGCTGCCGTAGGCTTTGATGCTCGCACCGACATTTTTCCCGGCTACAAGCACATTGTCATAGGATTTCAGTTCAAAGGATCGCAGCGGCAACCCGTAATGGTCCGGCTTGCCAAAGCCGATTCCAGTGGGAATCTTCCGGGTCCCCTGCAAATCGACGGGGTACCCGCCAATGCTCACATCATCCCAGAACATCCGGCTGGACATTAAGTCCGTGTAACCCAGCACGTATTTGGTCTCATAGCGGTTATAGTCACGGATGTAGAGGTACTCCGGGAACCCGTTCAGTTCAGCGTTAGCGAACCCGGGGATATTTAAGCGCAGGAAGTTTAGAATAGAAGGGGCTTCGGCTTTGCCCTTCTGTACCGCTGCTGCCACAGACTTAGGGTCGGAAGGATTTACATCGTAAATCAGCAGGGCATTGATGATCACCTGGCCATTTTTTTGATAGGCGGCATTTAGCCCGCGTAACCTAAGCTGCTTGTCCTTGGTGGAGTATCTTTTGGTGATCTTGCTGAATCCGGTGGCGAAGTGCAAATCCACGTAGGTATTGGGTCCATATTTGTTGCGCACATTCGTCAGCGGATAGTTCTCGAGAATGGACTCATGCAGCTGGTTCCAATTCACATTTTTGAAATTGAGCATATATGTAGCGGCCATGTAATCAGGCTTCTTACCGTGGTCAATGGACTCCATTCCCGGAATCCGGGCTTCCTTCAGACGTCCGCTCAAGGCATTGAAGTCGGTATTTTCTACCCAGTATCGGGACCTGATCGTAATCGGAGCTTCGTTCTTAACGTGATAGGTTAGGGAACTCAGCGTCTTTTCGCTGCCCGCCGCCTTCGTGTCAATATGGTCCAGAACAACCCCGCTCTTCAGCGGAATGCCTTGCATAATCTTGTTATAGTACTTTTGGAAATCGGCTGCCTTCAGAATGGTTCCTGCCTTGTAGCCATTGAAGAGACTTTTGATCTCACCTTGCACGAGACTTCTGTGCTTGTTGTCGTTCACATCATCGAGAAAAAACATTTGCCCTTGAATTAGTTCACCGCCCGGTTTGCTGCGGGGATCAAGCATCAGCACTTTCAGGCCGGCCTTGACGGCTTCCCTGGCGAGCAGTGCGCCTTGAATTTCGCTTCCAATGACAACGACATCATAGCTTGGAGAGGCCATGGAAGGGACAATTGACTTCGCTGCCGCCGTTGTAGTCGGGTTTGATGCCGACAGCAGAATCAGTGCAGCGGCCAGACAGCTTGTAAAGCGATGGAATTTGGGGGAATGCATAAACATGGACTTCTTGTGCTCCTGACTGTGTATGAGATTTAATATCATTATTGTAAATCAATTTTGGTTATTTATACTAGGATGGATATTGGCAATTTTCAGCGGAAGTGCTTTCTTTTCGCATGTTGGCCGATTATGGGGTAGAATACAGTAAAGCGAGTAAAAATAGGAGTTGTATACATGTCGAATGAAGAAGTGTTTTTGACGAAAGAAGGTCTGGCCAAGCTGGAGGAAGAGCTCAAGGAGCTCAAGGGAGCAGGGCGCAAGGAGCTCGCGGCCCGGCTTAAGCTGGCCATAAGCTACGGGGATCTCAAGGAGAACAGTGAGTACCACTCTGCCAAAGAAGATCAATCCTTCATGGAGACCCGCATCATGATTCTGGAGAAAATGCTGATCAAAGCGCAGATTGTAGACTCCAGCAATATGGATCTGAGCACAGTCAGCGTAGGCTGCATCGTCATTCTGAATGATGTGGAATACTCCGAAAAGATCGAATATAGAGTGGTCGGTCCGGCTGAAGCCGATGTGCTGGACAACAAGATTTCGTACGAAAGCCCTCTGGGCAAAGAACTGCTCGGCAAAAAAGTAGGCGACATCATCAGCGTGAACGCACCAATGGGCATCATCAAATATGAACTGCTGGAGATCAAAATGCTGTAAGCTGAAGCTCCTGAAAGTTAAAATCCCTGCCTCCCGTATGATTAGGGGGCAGGGATTTTTTTGGTTTGGCCAGGGTAGTCCGGTTTAGATTAGGGTGTGGCCGCCTTCCACATGAAGCACTGTGCCTGTAACGAAGCCGTTACGTATCAGATAGAGCACGCCTTCGGCAACATCCGAGGCTGTGCCTACGCGCTGCACAGGCAGCTTGGCTGCGATGCTGCTGTAAAAAGCACTGCGGGCCTCTTCCGCCATGCCTGCGCGGGAAGGGGTATCGATGATGCCCGGCGAGACGGTGTTCACCCGCAGCGGGGCCAGCTCCAGCGCAAGGGTCTGCCCCAGATTGGCTACGGCTGCATTCACTGCGCCGAGCACGGAGGACCCGGCCATGGCTTTGAAGGCAACGACGCCGGAGAACAGAGTAATGGAGCCATGGGGGTTCAGGTTCGGCGCACCGTATTTGGCGGCATAGTATTGGCCCCAGAACTTATTGTCCATCAGCTGGCGTGAAGCACTGGTGGCTGTAGTGAGGAACGGGCCCCCTTTGGTTTCGGCTGCGGTGACCACCAGATGGTCAAAGGCCCCCAGCTCTGCGAATAAGGACCGTACCTGTTCCTCGTCCGTAACATCCAGCGTATACGTAATTGCTTTTGCGTCAGGTCCAAGTGCTGCTTTGGCCTGCTCCAGCTTCTCTGCGGAGCGGCTGGCCAGAACCACCTCCGCACCTTCTGCAGCAGCAAGCTTTGCGGTTGCCAGACCGATTCCTGAGCTGCCTCCGATAATAACTATTTTCTGTCCTCTTAACATAATGATTCCTCCTCTAAATTGAAACTGCCTTGTGAGGAGAGTATATTCCTTATACTTCCTTTAGGGAAGTAGTTACATTCTGTACATACAGTTACCGTAAAGATAGTATTGTGCTGATGCTGAGCTGCCGGGGGTAAACTTTTTTTGGGAAAACGTCTGCTTAGAGGGCAAGACCGTATCTTTTCAGCTCAATAAAAATGCCTTCCAGCTGTTCGCCCTTCTTCGTCAGGGTATATTCTACGCGAGGGGGCACCTCGGGATATACGGTGCGCATAAGAATGCCGTGGTTCTCCAGCTCACGCAGCCGCAGCGCTAATGTCTTCGGGCTGATTCCTTCCAGAGAACGCAGCAGATCACTGAAGCGCATGGTGCCGCCAATCAGCAGATCACGAATAATCAGGAATGTCCATTTGGTTCCGATGACATCCAGCGTTTTGGCGATGGGACAAGGCTCGCCGGGGGTTCCTTTGGTCAGAATGACCGGCTCGGTGAAGTCCATTTCAGTCAACCTCCTGTGGTGATCACGATTTATGTTAATCATACCACAATAGTATCCTTTGGGAAGTTAAGACGTTCATAGGCTTTTACTATTAAGCATATTGCTTCCATGTCTTAGACGGCATCCGCCGGGGAGGGGTATAGTAAGAGTAACTTTTTTAGCAGAGGAGTCCTCGCAATTGATTCAACAGGTGTTGTCCACTCTGGTCGAGGTGATTGTCCCGTTATCCATCCCGGTCGTATCGGGTGCGCTGCTTGGACGGTTCAAGAACCTGGATACCAAGCCGCTGTTAATGCTGTATCTGTATTTCCTGAGTCCCGCAATTATTCTGGATACGCTCGCTACAGCCAAGATTTCTTTCGATGATGTATACAAAACGCTTGCCTTCTCGCTGCTAAATCTGCTGGTGCTGTGGGCGCTGGCCCGTCTGATTGGCAGAGTCCTGAAGCTGGCTGCGCCGGAGGCAGCCGGCCTGACCCTGATCTCCACCTTCACGAACAGTGTCAATTATGGCCTGCCGCTGGTGCTGCTGGCCTTTGGTCAGCTGGGGCTCGACAAGGCTTCGGTCTATGTCATTGCCCAGATGGTGATTGTGAACACGATTGGGGTGTATTTTGCGGCAAGATCACAGTTTTCTATCGGCAGTGCCGTCCGTTCGGTATTCTCCCTGCCGGCGATCTACGCGGCGATGCTGGCTCTGCTGCTGCGGGCACTCGGTCTGCATATGCCGCATGAGATTGCTTCGGGGGTGTCGATGGTAGCCGGAGCTTATTCCCCGGTGGTGCTGGCCATACTGGGGGCCCAGATGGTCCGGGTACAGACTGCGGATGTTGTACGCAATGTACGGCTGGCGTTCTGGACAGGGTTGTCGGTCCGTCTGCTGCTGGCCCCGCTGACCGCCGCGCTGCTGCTGTACCTGTTGAACATTTCGGGAACGCTATTCGCTGTGCTGCTCATTCTCGCCTCCATGCCGGTTGCGGTCAACTCCGTGGTGCTGGCCGAACGCTTCGGCAGCTCGCCTGCGCTGGTATCGCGCTGCATTCTCTGGACCACCCTGGCGTCCTTTCTCGTGCTCCCGATCTTAATCTCTATCGTTGGCAATGCGTAAATTCCCTTCTTGAGGTTCTGGGGATGCCTCCAAGCACCATGGCCGGAAACCGCACCAAGCCCTCCTTTCAGGTGAGAAAGGAGGGCTTGGTGAATCGGACGGGTCCCGAATTAAAAGTCGAAATGGTCTGGATCGGGACCCACCCGTTGATCCCGGTTAAGCTGGTCGATCCGGTCCATGTCTCCAGTGCTCAATTCGAAATCGAACACGGAAGCATTCTCGGTTATCCGGTGCGCCTTGATAGATTTCGGAATGGTAACAATGCCGTGCTGCAGATCCCAGCGCAGAATCACCTGGGCTACAGACTTGCCGTGAGCCGCGGCGATCTCCGCGAGTACAGGCTGATCCAGCAATTGCCCCTGCATCAGGGGTGACCAGGCTTCAATCTGGATGCCCTGCTCCTTGCAGAAGCTGCGCAGCGCCTGCTGGGACAAGTAGGGATGCAGTTCCACCTGGTTGACCATCGGCTTAATCTCCGCATCCTTGAGAATATCCTCCAGATGATGAATCTGGAAGTTGCTGACCCCTATAGCTTTGACCCGTCCTGTCTTGTATAAGGTTTCGAGCGCTCTCCAGGCCTCCTTGTATTTGTCCTTCACCGGCCAATGAATCAAATACAGATCGAGGTAATCCAACCCCAGCTTCTCCAGACTGGCCTCATAGGCGGCAAGCGTGGCCTCATACCCGAGATCGGCGTTCCACACCTTGGAAGTGATGAAGAGGTCTTCGCGGACCAGCTTATTCTCAGCCAGAGCCTCCGCGATAGCCTGACCCACGCCCCGCTCATTCTGATAGACGGCAGCGGTATCCACGCTCCGATAGCCGTGGGCAATGGCTGATTTCACTGCCTGAACCAGTTCTGCCCCTTCCTCTACTTGAAAAACTCCCAGCCCGAGCCAGGGCATATTCACTCCGCTGTGCAAGCGGATCGTATCCTGTAAATGCTGTGCCATAATGAAAAAACCTCCTGAATGGATATAGTATGAGTACGGATGATCTTTCTACTCTACGGTGAGCTGATTGGCTGTAAGCCGAATTAAGGTGAGTGGCAGTGGCAGTGGCAGTCAGGTACTTAGGCAATCATGCTGCCTTGTTCAGAAGCTTATGCTCATCCCTGCTCTCCAGAGCACGGCTCCAAGCGGTAAGAATGACTGCGCCGAATACCATGAGGGACCCGACCCATGCGGTATGAATCAGTCCGATATGATCTGTGACGAGGCCTCCAAGATAGGCCCCAATGGCGATGCCAGCATTGAAGGCGGCAATATTAACGGCAGAAGCAACATCCCGGGCGCTTGGGGCATACCGGTCGGCCAGCATCACCACAAAGACCTGCAGCCCGGGCACATTCATGAAGGCGAGCAGTCCCATGAAGAAAATAGTGATGAGGGCAGCAGCCTTAAAAGGAGCAGTAAAGGTAAGCACCAGCAGAACTACTGCCTGAAAGGCAAACATATAGAACAAAGCGTTCATCGGCTTGCGGTTGGCCGCTTTCCCTCCTATGATATTGCCGATGGCAATGGCTATACCGTAGACAAGGAGAATGACGGCAACCGTCTGTTCCTGAAAGCCGCTGATCTCATGCAGCAGAGGGGATAGATAGGTGAAGACGACGAAGGTGCCGCCGTAACCAAGAGCTGTGATGGCAAAAGCCAGCAGCAGCCGTCCGTTCGTCACCAGCTTCACCTGGTCCCGCAGCGGGGTTCGCGTGCCCCTGCGCAGTCCGGAAGGAATAAGAATCAGGTTGGCGATCAGCGCGACAATGCCAACTGCGGCAATGGCGATAAAGGCGGCCCGCCAGCCGAGCTGCTGCCCGAGGAATGTGCCCAGCGGCACTCCGGTTACGGTCGCTACCGTAAGCCCGGTGAACATGATGGAGATGGCGCTTGCCCTGCGGTCCTCGGTCACCAGATCGGCAGCGATCGTAGAGGCGATGGACATGAACAGGCCGTGCGACAGCGCGGATATGACCCGGGCTACCAGCAGGACGGTAATACCGCCTGCAGTGGCCGCCAGGCTGTTGCCGGCAATGAAGAGCAGCATCAGCGCCAGCAGCAGGGTTTTGCGGGAGACGGCTGTGGTCAGTGAGGTCAGCACCGGCGCACCGAAGGTAACGCCCAGCGCGTACAGTGTTACGGTTAATCCGGCTGTCGTCACGGATATATGCAGGTCATCAGCGATGAGGGGCAGCAGCCCGACACTGATAAACTCGGTTGTTCCAATTGCGAATGCACTAATGGCTAGAGCCAGCAGTGCGAGAGTGCTCCTTTTTCGATCCAGGGACATGATATTCACTCCTACTATGGTAATCACCGGCCGGTAAGTGCTATTATGAATTACTATAGCGATTAAGGGTAGTACGTACTTTTAAGTAATATAGGTACCAAAAAGTAACTATAGACCAAGCTTAGGGAATGCTTCCGAAGCCAGTTTGTACGAAGCTGTTCAGTGAAGGAATGCTAACAAACTTTCAGGAGGGCTGATCATGGCCAAAAAATATAATATATCGGTTGAAGCTACACTCGAGGTGATCGGAGGGAAGTGGAAATGTGTTATCCTCTGCCATCTGACGCATGGTACAATGCGGACCAGCGATTTGAAGCGTCATATGCCGAACATTACACAGAAAATGCTGACCCAGCAGCTTAGAGAACTGGAGCAGGACGGCATAGTGAACCGCATCAGCTACAATCAGGTGCCGCCGAAGGTGGAGTATGAGCTGAGCGATTACGGGCGCACGCTTAGCTCCATTCTTGATTCCTTATGCGCCTGGGGAGAGCAGCACATCGTCAAGGAGTATGGGGATAAATTCACTGTGCTGGAGGACAATGTACTGAACCATAAGAAGACAGAAGCTCACACAGCTGTTATGGAGTAAAAGAAAACCCTACACGCGGGCCGCCTGCAGATTCAGCAGGCGGCCCGCGTGTGCTGTTTGCAGCAAAGTAAAGGGACCGGCTGCAACCTTTTAGCAGATGATCCGTCTGGAAGGAAGAAGAGGGCAAGTAAGGCTTGTAAATCCAACTAAGAGGTGACCCGAATGAAGAAAAATACATTGAAACAAATCACATTATCGGCAGCAGCCGTACTGACTTTGACTTTTGCCGGACAGAGCTTCGCCGCAGCCGCGACGTTCCAGGATCTCTCCAGCACACCGGTCAAGGATAAGATCGCCGAATTGCAGCAGCGAGGCGTGATCCACGGCGTAAGCGATACGCAATTCATGCCGAATGCGACAATTACAGCCGCCCAGGGAATTCAGATGTTCGTTAACGCTTTTGGTTTGAATATAGACCTGCTCAATTTCGTGAAGGCGCCCCAGGCTACCGACTATTTCGCTAATGCCCACAACGATGCCTGGTATGCAAATGCACTTATTATTGCAGCTAACAACGATATTGGTTTATCTCCTGATCTTAACCCTGCGAAGAACTGGACCCGTGAGGAGTTCACCCATCAGCTGATTCTGACGATCGAGAAGCACAGTAATCTGCCGATGATCAAAATCATGCCGGTAGACATTGCAGACCAGGCAGAATTCACCAACGGTTTTGACGGCTCCATTCAACGCGCGCTGGCGCTGAAGATTGCCAGTCTGGACGGTACCGGCAAATTCCATCCTTCTGCCGGCATTACCCGCGCCGAAGCTGCGGAGATGATCTATAACGCTTTGAAATATATTGATGCTCATCCGGCCCCGGCCGGTGGCCTCCCGGAGTAAGGCGGTTCCCGCCTGTCAGTACGGCAGCAGCAAAAACCGCAAGCCCCATGATAGGGAGCTTGCGGTTTTTGCTGCTGAGTACAGGTAGCTGCCGCAGAATATACAGCGATGATAGGGCAGGGCATCCCCGATATTTGAACAAAAATGAAACTCCTATGAAAGACCGGGAATATTCATGAAAATACTTGAAATTCCACTTGTCCGGAACGTAGTAGAGCGTGTAAGATATACAAAGGTTTTAAAAAAATATGAACAACTCATATAATCTTGGGAATAGGGCCCATAAGTTTCTACCGGATAACCACTGCAATTATCCGACTATGAGTGATATAGCGCATCTAGGGTTCCGTTTTTTTGTGCCATGGCATAAAAGAAGCTGGTCCAAGCGATGCGGACACATGTATGTGTTACACCACCAAGGGACAAAAACCCAGAAGGACAGATTCACTTGAGAGAAGCGCTCAAGGGGATCTGTCTTTTTTTATAGACAAGGAGAGGTTGGCTGCAATATGAAAATACTAGAGGAACGCATTAGACAGGAAGGTCTCATTTTGTCGGATACGGTGCTTAAGGTGGACTCGTTTCTGAATCATCAGGTGGATACGCAGCTGGTGCTGCAGATTGGCGAGGAGTTCGGGCGGATTTTTGGACACCAGCCGGTTACCAAGGTGCTGACCGTTGAAGCCAGCGGCATCCAGTTCGCCATGGCAACAGGAATTGCACTGGGGGTTCCGTTCGTGTATGCCAAGAAAAAGAAAGCCGTTACCCAGTCTGAGGAGGTCTATTCGGCCCCAGTCCATTCCTTCACAAGGCATGAGGATTACCAGATCAGCATTTCGCAGAAATACCTGGGTCCCGATGATAAGGTGCTGATTGTCGATGATTTTCTGGCTACAGGTGCGGCGCTTGTGGGGCTGGCGGATATTGTGAACGCATCGGGAGCAGAGCTGCTGGGTGTGGGCTGTGTCATCGAGAAAAGCTTCCAGGAAGGGCGCAGCTTGCTCGAAGAACGGGGTATTGCTGTTCATTCTTTGGCAAGAATCTCGTCGATGTCTCCAGGGGAAATCCATTTCATAAATCACCATACAGAAGAAACCATGAAGGAGAGTGCGGGATGTTAAGCAAACAGAAAATATTTGCCTTGGGACTGCAGCATGTGCTGGCGATGTATGCCGGAGCTGTCATTGTGCCGCTTGTTGTCGGAGGGGCGCTGAATTTAAGCGGAGCACAGATGGCTTACCTGATCGCCGCGGATCTTTTCACCTGCGGGCTGGCTACACTGCTCCAGATTATCAGCAGCAAGCATTTCGGCAGCGGGCTTCCGGTGGTGCTGGGCTGTACCTTTACGGCGGTAAGCCCGATCATTGCGATTGCTTCCGGTTCTAACCTGGCAACAGCCTACGGAGCGATCATCATCTCTGGGCTGTTCGTCGTTCTGGCAGCCCCGATATACGGCAAGCTGTTGAAGTTCTTCCCGACAGTAGTTACCGGTTCCGTGGTAACAATCATTGGCTTATCGCTGATTCCCGTCGCTATGAACAATGTGGCGGGTGGTCAGGGCAGCGCTGATTTTGGAGCGCCCCGTAATCTGCTGCTTGGCCTAATTACACTGCTGGTAATTCTGGCAGTGAACCGGTTCACGACAGGCTTCCTTCGATCGGTATCTGTTCTGGCCGGACTCGTGGCCGGAACCGTGATCGGCTATGCAATGGGTCTCGTTCACTTCTCCACCGTAGGCAGCGCATCATGGGTCAGCATTGCCCGCCCGTTCTATTTCGGATGGCCTGAATTCAGCATTACCGCAATCTTTACGATGATTATCGTCAACATCGTCTCCATGGTTGAATCGACTGGCGTGTATTTCGCTGTAGGCAAAGCCACAGACCAGCAAGTGGAGCAAAAGCAAGTCGTAAACGGCCTCCGCTCTGAGGGCCTGGCCATCATGCTGGGCGGCCTGTTCAATGCCTTCCCGTATACGGCATTTTCCCAGAACGTGGGCCTGCTGTCACTGACCCGCGTCAAGACACGAAATGTTATTTTTGCAGCCGGCGGAATTATGGTCGTCCTTGGCCTACTTCCGAAGCTGGCGGCGTTGACCACCGTCGTGCCGAATGCGGTGCTCGGCGGGGCTATGATTGTTATGTTTGGCTCGGTGGCCGCGTCCGGGATGTCCATTCTCTCCGAGGTCGACTTGCGTAAGGACGGGAATCTCTTGATTGCTGCGTGCAGTATTGCTGTGGGCCTGGGGTCCGCAGTTCTGCCATCCATGTTCGATCAGCTTCCTGAGTTCGCCAGAATGCTGCTCCAGAATGGGATTGTCTCCGGCTCGCTGACAGCTATTATTCTGAATATCTTCCTATCCAGAACGCAAGAGAGTACAGCACAGGCTGCCGCAGCACCTGAGGTAAAGTGAAATATTCCAGGTTCTCAATTCTAAAAAGATTATCCGCCGATTCCGAAATAGAATGGAATCGGCTTTTTTTGCTTTTAACACTAAAGCGTTTCAAGGTATAATTTGCTAATCCCGGTGGGTGATTATTTCGGATTCAGGAGACACTATGAGAACTATAAGGCGCTATTGCATAGCGGGCTTGGTATCCATCCGGATAGTGTCATGGACAGCTGGGTTCAGAGAGTCCTATGAATATATTGCCAATTATAGGTCCAGGGCATAGAATTTAATGGGGTTGTAACAGATATATATATTGATAGGGATGGAGTCAAGCATGAATGACAAAGTCGTAATGCCGCTGTGGACCTTTTGCCTGTTCATTGTGGTTATGAACACTACTATGTTCAATGTGTCACTGCCCACCATTATTCAAGATCTGCATATTTCAGCTGATCTCGGTTCGTGGGTAATCTCGGGCTACTCCATTGGTTATGCCTTGTCGACGGTGATCTACAGCAGATTGTCTGATCTGGTGCCCATCCGCAAGTTGCTGACCATTGGCCTGACAACGCTGGGCCTGGCTTCGGTCACCGGATTGTTTGCGCACAGCTTCAATGTTCTGCTGATTACCCGGATTATGCAATCCGCCGGTGCCGGCGTCATGGCGGGTCTAGGGCTGGTCCTCGCCAGCCGGTATGTGCCGCTTGCCAGGAGAGGTGCCTCCATCGCCATGATCTCTGCAGGAAGTGCCATGGCTTTCGGGCTGGGTCCGATTGCTGGCGGTCTGATCAGCCAATATCTCGGCTGGAACGGATTGTTTGGCATTACTTGTCTAGTACTGCTTGTTTTGCCGGTGCTGCTCTATTTGCTGCCCAAGGAACAGCCCAAGGCGGCGGCGTTTGACCTGTACGGAGCTTTACTTACGGTTATCAATGCAGGAAGCCTGCTCGTAGCCGTAACCAGTAAGTCCTACATATGGCTTGCCGGAAGTGTAGTCTCATTCGGGATTCACGCTGTCCATCTCCGCCAAGCCCGGAACTCCTTTATTAATCCCGAACTGCTCCGGATGTCCGGTTATTTAAAGCTCACAGCCATTGGCTTCAGCATTTTAGTGCTGAATCTGGGTAATTTATTCCTGATGCCGCTTGCCCTGGCCAGCGTGTACCATCAATCGGCGCTGATGATTGGCCTTTTTATTGCACCAGGCGCGATTTTGTCGGCATTTTTGACCCGTTTTGTCGGCCGCTGGATCGACCGGTATGGAAATCTGCGTTTTCTGCTCATCGGCCATGGTGTGCTTGCCGCTGTTATGGCGACTTTTGCCCTGAGCCTGTCCGCGTCGCCGTTCGTGCTTTTGTTCGGGTACCTGTGCTTCTCGCCGGCTTTTTCGGCAACCATGGCATCCTTGAACAATGAAGCCTCCGGGATCCTGCCGCGCACCTGGATCGGATCGGGGATGGGGCTTCTGCAGCTGATCCAATTCTTCGGAGGATCAGTCTCTGTTGCCGTCTGCGGATTACTGCTTCATGCCCAGCGGGAAGGGGTACCATCGAGCGCTTACAAGCATGTCTATGGACTTCTGCTTGCGGTGAGTCTGTGCTCTCTGGGCCTGGTTCTCTTCTATAGACGATCCCGCGGGCCCGGGTTGAAACGAAATGGTGCTAACGACGTATCAGAAACATAATAGTGTTCAGGAAGGATGAGGAAAAAGTGGATCAGGGAATGAATGTCATTCTGTTTGAAAAGATGCCGGATGGCGAACTGCGAATCATTGAGGAGCGGACCTGGAGCATGAATATGATTACGGCTCTGGAGCATGTCAATTATATTGTAGTCGGCAGCCGGGAGTACGAAGCCGTGGAAGGACGGCTGAATGTGGATCAGGGCAAGCTCGAACTACTGCTTGTCCCCATGCGTACGGAAGAATAATGTCAGGAGAGGAGGGTCTCAAATTGGCAAAGGATGAACAACAAAAAGAACCGGCGGCTTCCAGATTATTCACCCCGGACGGCAAACCGATCCGGGTATTGTCCACGTCCCTGGGTATTGCGCTGCTGGCTAATGCTCTATTTATTCCAGGGGGCGTAGGTGCAGCCGGGAGCAGCTCTGCAGATGAGCCCACGCTGGTTTCGTGGTCTACCGAGGAGGTCAAAGCTTATTTTGACAAGAATGTAGACTGGAATATCCCTTACCCGGATGAGAATGCTGGAGAAGTGCTGCAGGAGGGCCAGGGGGTAGTCACCTCGGGGGGCACAACGGTCATCAACAATTACGGCGGCTATAACTCTGGCTTCGGCTGGGATGATCTGCTGCTGTACCACATGCTGTTCAACAGCGGCTCTTTCTATTCTTCAAGAGGCTGGTACAACAACCGCCCTACCTATTATGGAGGCACGCGGAAGGTCTACAAGGCACCCAGCTATAACAGCGGCAGCTTTCAGAACAAGCCGGTGCCCGGCTCCGTGGTTAAACCGCGGACCTCTACCTCGTCCACCGGTTCGATCACCAGAAGAAACACTTCGAGCAAGGCCGGAGGAGTCGGAGGCAAATCCAGCGGTCTGAGCTCAGGCAGCAAGTCCAGCTCCTCGTCAAAGTCCAGCTCCGGCAAGAGTTCAGGCAGGAGCGGTTTCGGCGGATGAGCCCGGCAGACAGCGTCTTTGAGTATATCGATCAGTCGGGGCTGGAACGGGCTCCACGTGTAGAAGAGCTGCACGGGCTCGGATTCACCTGGGCTGACCTGGAGGATGAAGAATACTGGCTGGATGCAGTTGCCGTGATGCGGGGCGAGACCTACAAGGAGCTGGAGGAAGCCTCGGTTAAGCTCTGGAGTATCCTCGACAAGGCCGTCCGTTATGTCCACCAGCGGCATGATTTGTATGAATTGCTGGGTATTCCGCATGTCCTGTGGCAGATGCTGGACGACACTCCGCTGCCGGAGCCGGGGCTGATCAGCCGCTATGCCAGATTTGATTTTGCCATAGCCGGCGACGGTACGATCAAGCTGCTGGAACTGAACGCCGATACGCCAACCGGGTATGTGGAAGCTTCCATCGCTACACCCTGGATTTGCGGGAAGGCCGGAGTGTCGAGCCCCAATACGGGCATGAAGGATCGCCTGGCTGCTGCCTGGGGCATTGAGCAGCCGGATACGGCGGCCTGTGTTGCTTATGGAACACATCAGGAGGATTCCGGCACCATTGAGGCGCTTGTTGCGCACAGCGGTCTGGATATCCGCTGTGTCGACTGCCTGGATTTGTGGATTGATGAAGGGACAGTCAGAGATGCGGAGGACCGGGTCATCAAGCGGATGTTCGCTCTTTATCCCAAGGAGTGGATGGCGGTGGATGATGGCGGCGAGGCGCTATCCTACGCCATCGAGAGCGGGCAGCTTCAGCTGTTCAACGGTCCGCACAGCATCCTGCTGCAGTCCAAAGGACTGATTGCCGCTGTGTGGGGGATGTATGAGCTGGGCCTGCTCTTCGGCGAGGAGGAGCGTCAGGCGATAGCCAGTTATATCCTGCCAACCTACAATAAGCCTGTATTCTCCGGCAACTTTGTATCCAAGTCCGTCTTCGGCCGCGAAGGCGGCTCGGTACGGATTTTCGATAACAGCGGATCGCTGGAGCTTGCCGACGAGGACGGCTTCGACAGCAGCGTGCTGTTTCCGACGGTGTACCAGAAGCGGGCGGAGCTGGCCCGAATTCAGACCCCTGAAGGGGAGCTTCACCTGCTGACCGGCATGTTCGTGATCAACGGCGTGCCATGCGGGCTATTGGGCCGCGCGGGCGGACCGATTACAGGCAATGCCAGTCATTTTATCGCGCTAGGAGTGAGGGGGCTTGAAGATGAACAAGGATAGAAGTCGCCGGAATAGAGGGGGCCGCAGGCTCCATTCAGGAACAATGCTTGGCATGCTGCTGATGGCAGTACTGCTGCTGAGCGCATGCTCGGGCAATGCGAACAGTGTGTTTCATACCGATAAGGAGACAACGGACAGTGTAACACGGGTCCCCTGGGATTACCGGGTGGTTGAAGGCACAGTTGGAGATCTGATCGGCAGCGACATGACCGTATTGCCGGACAATGAGCTGCTTCCGAACGACGGTAATTATGCCACCGGCGACAAGATATGGACCTTACAGTTCATGGATGCCGAACTGGTGACGGATGCCGATCAGAAGAACGATATCCGCCTGTCTTCCTGGGATACGATTAAATCGTATGCCGACCAGAAGACGGCCGCAGAAGATTTGGCCCGTCTGAAGGTATCCATTACAACGGATGTGGATCTTGTAGGTGTATACAAAACCAAGTACAAGGATAAAACCAGAAATTTTGCTGTGGTTGAGCTGCCTTCGGGCAACCGGATCAAGCAGCCGATTGATGATAAGCGCTATACGGCGCTGGAGAAACAAAAGAAAGCCTCTGTTGTGCTGGAGGAAGTGCATGATTTCGCCGATTATGATTCGGCCTACGCAAAATTTCGGGGGTGGGCAAATTGACGATTGTGATTAACCTGATTGTCAGCGTGTTGACAATCATTCTGCTGCAGGTACTCGGGATGGTAGTGTTCAGCCTGATGACTCCATTCAAGGACATGGAAGAATTGAAAAAAGGCAACGTAGCCGTAGCTTTGGCGCTCGGTGGCAAGTTTCTGGCCACGGCGATTATTCTGGGCGTGGCCGCGTATACGAATACCTCAATCTGGTTCATGATGCTCTGGTTCGCGGTTGGATACGTCTGCCTGATCGCTGCATACTGGATCTTCGAGCTGTTCACACCGGGCTTCAAAATATCTGATCATCTGCAGAAGGGGAATGTCGCTGTAGGCCTGATGCTGTGCCTGGTTTTCATCGGGACAGCGTTCGCCGTCAGCAGTCTGATCATTTAAGCCGATGCATTTTCTACTGCGTCTCTCTGGAAAGCTGATGCGTCTAAGGAAAAAGTCCATTGGGCTGGTCATCCTGGCCTTTATTGTGATGAGTGCAACGATTGCCTTTTTACTGGAGCCAGGAACTTTCCATAACTGGTTCAATGCCTTTTATTGGGTCATGACAACGATGTCCACCGTAGGTTATGGCGACTTTTTTGCCAAATCGGTGACGGGAAAGCTATTTACCATGTTTCTGTATATTTTCGGCATTGGGCTGCTCAGCTTGGTGATCGGGAAGATTATTGATTCCATGGGGGAGTTGCAAAGAAGGAGAGGAGCCGGAACCTTGAGCTTTCATGGGAAAGACCATGTGGTACTGATCAATTGGAACCGCAAAACGCAGGCTGCCGTCGATGAGATTCTCTGCTATTCGCGGGACTGCCGGATCGTCATCATCGACGAGAGCGGTCAGCATCCGCTGCAGCATCTGGAGCATGTCCATTTCATCAGCGGTGATCCTTCCAGCGACGATATCCTGCAGAAGGCGAATATTTATGGAGCCAGGGCAGCAATCATATTCGGGGATACGCGGATCGATGAGGCCTCTTTGACGGATGGCAAAACCCTGCTGATCGCCTCCAGTATTGAGCGGATTGCTCCGCAGGTACATACCACTGTTGAGATCATGCAGGAAAAGAACATCCAAAACTTCCGCCATGTCCATGTCAATGAATTCGTACTTTCGCATGATGCCATTTCAAGACTCGCTGTCCGCTCAGCGCTGCAGGAAGGGAATCCCGAGGTGATTACCCAACTGCTTAGCCGGGAGCATGGGGATGATATCTATGAAGTTCCCCGGGATGCCGCTTGGCGTACCTACGGCGATGCGTTTCAGGCGCTGCTGCTTCAGGGAGCGACACTATTGTCCGACCGGGGTGACCTTGGCATCAACCGCAAGCTGGATCAGCCGATCCCGCAGGAAGCCAGACTCTATATCGTGTCGGATGAGGAAACTTACCGTCAGATCAAAGGCTAGCCGAACGATATCTATCTATATTTCATCCGAAAAAAGAGCTGTACAGGTCCCTCAGGAACCTTCGTACAGCTCTTTCTTATTGAAATTGAATCTTTTATTCGATTAGACACATAATGATCAATTACATAGTTAAAGTTTGTGACTTATATTACCGTTATATTATATAGATAACAGATGCCTTCTTCCTCGAGGATGTGATGGAATGACCGGAAAACTCAGCGAAGCCACCGCGCTTCTACTCACACTGCTGCTGCTGACTTCCTGCAGCGGCGGCCAACCAGCCACCGAACCTACCGCCACAGCCAATGAGACGATGACCACAGCTCCTTCCTCGTCACCCATAGGCCAAAGTATCAATATCCGTGAAGAAAGGCAGGAGTTGAGCGCATTTATTACGAAGCAGCTTACCGGTCCTTACGGTGTATATACCAATTTGCTGGAGACCGATGAATCCGGTGAAGCGGCCACCGGTCATGAGGTGCTGAGCGAATCGGCTTCGCTTTTGATGAGAGCAGCCGTGCTTGCCGGCGACAAGGAGCAATTTGCCAGCCAGTGGGCATTGGCCGAGCAAACCTTTGATATGGAGGGCGGATTTAGCTATCGCTACAGCCCCAAACAGCAGAAGCAGTATCCTGTGAATGCAGCTGTCGATGACCTCCGTTTAATTGGAGCTTTATATGAGGCGGGTAAGATTTTTGACGAGCCGGCTTATACAGAGCAAGCGGATAAATACAGCCAGCGCTTCTATGAGAATAATGTAAAAGAAGGATATATGTACGATTTTTATGACAAAATTTACAAAACTACGAATAGCTTCATTACATTATGTTATATTGATTTAGGCACATTGCGAAAAGTGTCGATTTCTAACGAATTAAGAGGTATATTATTGCATAACATGGATGGGATTCTGGAGGAGGGCTACCTCTCAGATTCGTTCCCATTCTACGAGACGAGATTCGATTATGGTACAGGAGTTTACAGCTCGGAGAATATCAATACGGTGGAATCCCTCCTGAGTATTCTGCATTTGGCAGAGACAGGCCGGCAGAAGCCTGCAAGTATCCGCTATATCAAGGAACAAGTCGAGGCAGGGACGCTTTACGGGCAATATTCCCGTGACGGGAAGCCGCTGAATGAGATAAGGTCCACCGCGATTTATGCTCTGGCGGCTATGATTGGCGCAGAAGCAGGAGACGATGCACTCTACCGTTCGGGAATTTCGCGAATGAACGAATTTCAGGTCCGGGAGACGAACAGTCCGCTGTTCGGCGGATTCGGCAATACGGATACGAGACAGGCGTATTCTTTTGATAATCTTATGGCCTTACTTGCTTATTCTTATTCACTCTAAACCACAGTAACGAAGGTGACCCGTATGATCGATAACAACATAGTAAAAACAACGCTGCGGCAGCATATGGTGCTTACCGGACTACGGGTTTCCCCAGCTCTTGTAGCAGCCTTCGGAGTATTGCTGGTTACAGTTATAGCTCTGTTTACAGCTCCCTATGTAGGAATGGCAGACAACGGTGACTTTTTCCGGATCATCTACAGTAATGGGCTGTACTTCAACCTGCCTGATTATGACAGCAGATATTTTGGTTATTTTGTGAAGCAGTTTGGAATCTATCAATACTATAACGAGAATAGTTCCATGCTGGTATCCTCCCAATCCCTATTTATTAAGCTGTCCCTTGTGATCAATAAGCTGGTATTCAGCAAAGAGGTCTTCGATATCCGATTTCAAGCAGGTATTTATACGATTCTGTATGTGACCGGCGTCTATTTATTAATCGAAGCCGTGACCTGCAAAATGTCTCGCACACGGGGGATGATTGTCGCTGCCTTGGCTGTTTTTATATTTGGCGATACAGGCTATACGGCTTATTTCAACTCTTTTTTCAGCGAGAGCGTGGTGATGATCATGATGCTCTTCGTTTTCGCTTCTTGGTTGCTGCTGTACCGCAAAAAATACAATGACTATGCCATGCTGGCACTTTTTGTGGTCAGTACCCTCATCCTGACTACCTCCAAGCAGCAGAACGCTCCTGTAGGCATGGTCATTTCCGTGCTCGCAATACCGCTCATTGGGATTCGTAAAGATCGTATTTTCCGCTACCTTACTGCCGCCTCTATTGGGCTGATGATGATATCCGGAATAGCGACCTATCTGAACATTTCTAAGGAATTTGTGAACATCAACCAATACCATGCGATGACCCGCGGCGTGTTGTTGGAATCGGAGAACCCGGAAACGGAACTCCAATCCTTTGGCATCAATGAGCAATACGCCATTCTGAAAGGGAATACGTATTATGACCAGTACGGTACGGTCGATGTGAAAGCGGGAATTCTGGAGAAGAATTTCTACAGCCACTATGGATTTATTTCGATTTTGAAATACTATATGACTCATCCCGACCAAATGGGCTCTATTCTGAATACCGCTGCCAAGAGCGCTTATACCATCAAACCTGCGGCTATGGGAAACTACGAGAAATCAGCAGGGAAGGAATTCCGGGCACAGAGCAGGTTTTTCACCGGATACAGTCTGCTTAAGGAAAAGCTTGCTCCCCGGACGTTTGGTTTCATTCTCCTGTGGATGGCAGTGGTTACGGGAATCTATATGCCATCCTTCGCAGCGGCGGTCAAACAGCGGGATTTCCGGTCAATGCAGAGATCAATGCTGGTTCTGGCGACCATGCTGGTGGGTCTCTCCGGCATATTTGTATCCATTATTGGAGCGGGCGATGCCGACATCGCCAAACATGAATTTTTGTTCACACAGTCGTTTGATTTGGTGACATTTCTGACCCTGTCGAGCGTCATTAGCCGGGGATTGTTTACTCGCAGAAAACTGCCAACAGCTGCACAGGCGACCCCTGCTGACACCGCTCTTCCTACAATTCCTACAACCGATTATGCGGGACCTGAAAAGGGTGTGAGTGTTTGAAACTTAAAGGGATGGTCAGCCTGCTGCTGCTTATGACTCTATTGTTGCTGCCCGCACCCGCACATTCCGCGGCCGCTCCGCAGCGAGTCTTGCTGCTGTACGACAGCCTGGCGAAGGGGACGGCCCTCGCGGGAAATGTGGCGGAGCTTCAAAGGCTGCTGGCAGCTTACAGCACAAAAGTTACGCTGTCGAGTCTGGATAAGTACGAGAAAGGTGTTCTGAACTCCTACTCCAAAGTAATTACTGTCATTAACCGTTCCGATCTGTCCATTACAAATGAGGCTTATCTGAAGGATATCGCGGACTATCCGGGTCAGTTGATGTATGTAGGATACAATACTCCCGGTCCAATGAAGCAGGCGCTGAGGCTTACTGCTGCTGTATGGCCCGGAGGGAGTGCCAAGCTCTCTATAGGGGGCTTTTCAGGGATTGATCTTAAGGTGGAGGAGATGCCCTATATTGCTGCAAGCCAGGCAGTCAGGACTTATGGCCGCCTGTCTTTTCAGGAGAGCAGCCTGGAGGCTCCTTATGCTGTAAGCAGCGGACAATATACCTACGCTCCTTACCTGAGGCAAGGAGACTCCAGTGTAATGGCGATGGCCTATGTGCTAAAGGACTGGCTTCCTTCTTCCGCAGTTCCCCACACTTATCTGGTGCTTAGAGAGATTTATCCATTCTCTGATCTGGATCTCTTGGAGAAAGTGGCGGACCGGCTATATCAGGAAGGCATTCCGTTCATCGCAAGTGTCCAACCGGTGTTCGGCAATACTGATTTTCCGGCGATGGAACGTTATCTGGAGGCACTGAAAATTGTACAGTCCCGCAATGGCACTATCCTGGTTAATGCCCCTGCCGTGAGACCTCCCATCAACAGCAATGATTATACGCTGCATGATAAAATGAACGCTTTTCTCAATGTGTTGATCAAGAACGGGCTGGCACCGCTTGGTGCGGGTGCGGAAAGCTACTGGAGCTATGACAAAGAATATGCAGAGCGGGGACTGGGCTTTTTTGACTCTGCGGTGCTGTACCCGGATGAGGAAGTCAGGTACATGGACCAGACGAATGTCTCCAAGACGTTCGCCTCCTCTCTCTACAGCCTGACGACGGAGTCCCTGCAGGGGCTGAGTCACACTTCCCACGCGATGCCGCAGCTGCCGGTCAATACGGCAATTACCGCAGAGCTGCCGGAGGATGAAGCCGGGATTAACAAGCTGCTGCAGACGCTGGAACAGCAGTGGATCACTTTTGCCGATTACAAGCAGGGGGCGCACAAGACTGTTACAGAGGAGAATACGGTGGTCTCCGCAGATGGAGTGGTGTCGGTGAACGGCGTTCCCCTGAATGTCGACTATGTCCCGGAGGCCGTAAGCAGTGATTACCAATACAAAGAAGAGCAGATCCGAAGCTTCACCAAGCTGTTCAGTGTGCAGAATAAATTTTTTATCGTTGTTATTATTGCTGCCCTGCTGCTGTTCGGCGGCCTGATGACCATCGGTTACAGGCTGTACCGGAAGAAGTATTTGAAATCATGATAATAGGAGCTAGGAGAAAACATGACGATCTCAGATGTGCTGATGGTAATTGCGGTGATCTGCATCTGGTCCCTGCTGCTGGTCAACGTAGCTCTGATTATAGCGGGCTATCTGTATTACATTACAACCGAAAATGAAGATGTTCCGGAGATTAAGGGCGAGTATCCTTTCGTTACGATTATGGTGCCGGCCCACAACGAGGGTGTTGTCATCAGCAAAACCGTCGAATCCCTGCTGGCGCTGGATTACCCGCAGGACCGGTACGAGATTATTGTGATTAACGACAATTCGTCCGACAACAGTGCTGAGCTGCTGGGCCATATTCAGAGACGCGTCCCGGGACGCAATCTGATCATTATCAACACGGATGCGGTCACGGGCGGCAAAGGGAAGTCCAATGCGCTGAACATCGGCTTCACCCGCAGCAGAGGTGAATTGATCGCTATCTATGATGCAGATAATACGCCGGAGCGGACCGCACTGAGGTATCTCGTCGCCGAAATCATGAATGATGCCACGCTGGGCGCGGTGATCGGCAAATTCCGGACCCGCAACCGCAATGCAAGCCTGCTCACCCGGTTTATTAATATTGAGACACTGTCCTTTCAATGGATGGCCCAGGCCGGGCGCTGGAAGCTGTTCAAGCTGTGCACGATCCCCGGCACCAACTTCATTATGCGCAGGTCGATTGTGGAGAGCATTGGCGGCTGGGACGTCAAAGCAATCGCTGAGGATACGGAGATCAGCTTCCGCATTTATATGATGGGCTACCGGATCAAATTCCAGCCCAAATCGGTCACCTGGGAGCAGGAACCGCAGACGGTGAAGGTCTGGTTCAAGCAGCGCACGCGCTGGGCCAAGGGCAATATCTATGTCATTGTCAAAAATATCCCTCTGCTCTTTGACCGTTCGGCAGCCAAAATCCGCTTCGATATCCTGTATTACCTGTCCATCTACTTCCTGCTGCTGATCTCGCTGGTCACCTCCGATCTGCTGCTCGTGCTGCATGCGATGGGCTACGTGCATACCACCATAGCCGGACTCAGCAGCTTCCTGTGGCTGCTCGCAGTCATTCTGTTCGTAGTGGGCATCTTCGTCACACTCACGACAGAAAAAGGCGAGATGAGCCTGTCCAACCTGTGGATCATTATGCTGATGTATGTATCCTACTGCCAGCTGTGGATGGTCGTTGCCGCTTACGGACTATACAACTATCTGAAAGACGTCATCTTCAAAAGGGAAGCCAAGTGGTACAAAACGGAACGATACTAAGACACCAGCAGGACAAGAAATCAGTGATACAGGAGACCAAGACGATGAACAAAAAACAGATGATGATATGGGTGCTCTGCCTCTCCCTTTTCCTGATCCCGGTCCGGGCGGCTTCTGCAGCTGCAGCGGTCCCGGTTGGCGAAAAGCTGATCTATGAGACCGCATTTACCGGAACTGACAGTTCACTTACGGGAACAAGCTCGCAACAGCAGTATTTTACAGTAATGGACTACTGGAATGTCGAGGGCCTGAAGGTCAATCTGCATTTTCAGATTTCGCAAATAACAGTGGATCAGATCTCCAGCGTTACGCTGTCGCTGAACGGCAGCCCTTTCTACTCCTTCAGACCCACTCTGCAAAACAACGGGGAACAAAGTATATCCGTTAACGCACCTAAGAGCTTCCTGAAGAATGGGGTAAACACGCTAAGCATTCAGGGGTATCTGCGGACAGCGAAGGAGAATAATCAGGTCTGCTACGTGGACAATACACCGGATAACTGGCTGCATCTGTTCAATACCTCTGATGTTGCGGTATCTTATACCACCAAGGCTCTGAGCGGCGGCATCGGCGATTTCAGCGAGCGTTTCTCCGGCATGGATTATGTGAAAAAAGGCCAAAGCCTCCTGAGCGTACCGGACAATGCCAGCGGCTCCGAGCTGGAAGCAGCCACCTACGCCTTATCCGGTTTCGCCAAGGCCAATACCCTGCCGGGCACAACCCTGCCGCTGCTGCCTTACAGGGAAGAATCGGTTAAGGACAGGGGACTCGTGATTCTGGTTGCCCTGGCGGACCGTGTACCGGGTGAATTGAAGCAGCAGCTGGATTCATCCGTGGACTTGGGGGGACATGCCCTGATCCAACTGGTGAACAAGGATACGCGGCCTACCCTGGTGGTCACTTCCAAGGATGAGAGCCTGCTGATCAAGGCCGGCCGGCTTCTCGCCAGCCGGCAGCTCGTCAGCCAGATCAGCAGCAACACGAAGGTCGTGGATGAGGCCACCGATGTGACGTCTCCGGCTTTTGCCATCAGCTCGAACGTGACCTTTACTGAAACCGGCGACAAGCTGACCGGTCCGAACCATCAGGAGCAGACCTATTTCGTGTCTCTGCCGTCGAACCGCTCGATTGCCGATTCCGGCAAGATCAGCCTGGATTTCCGCTATGCGGAGAATCTGGATTTCGACCGCTCGCTGGTAACCGTGAGCATTAATAATACTCCGGTCGGCAGCAAGAAGCTGACCAAGGAGCTGGCGAACGGCGATACACTGAATCTGGCCATTCCGCAGAGTCTGAATATCACCGGCAACTTCTCAGTGACGGTGGCCTTCGACCTGGAGATGCAGAATGCCATCTGTACCCCGAATACGGGACAAATGCCTTGGGCCTATATCAGCAAGGATACGGCTATGCATCTGAATACCAAAGACCGGACGGATCTGCTGTTCAATAATTATCCTTATCCGTTCCTGCGTGATGAAATCTTCAACCATGTGGCGGTTGTGCTGCCTCAGAAGATGGATAACTACTCCTACCTGAGCCTGGCGAATGTCTTCAATCTGCTGGGTCAATATGCGGGTGGGAATACAGGAGATATCCACTATTACACCGATACTGTCGGTGCGGATAACCTGAAGGACAATAATATTATCGCTATCGGCTCCTATAGGGACAATAAGGTCATTCGTGACAACAATGACAAGCTGTACTTCCGGTACAGCAAGGACGGGTCCTCGTTCACCTCTAATGAGAAGATGAGCATTGATGAGCAATACGGGGCAGAGATCGGCACATTGCAGCTGCTGGAGTCCCCTTATCAGAGCGGACGGGGTTTTATGGCGGTGACTGGAGCCAGTACGGAGGATATCTATCTGGTCTCCAAGCTGATCGCCAGCGAAAAAGACAAGTGGAAGGTATACGGCGACAGCGTCACCGCCGACAAAGACGGCAATGTCAGCGCGTACCGCTTCAAAACGATTACCGGAGCAGCCAAGGACTCCGTGATTACACAGATTACCGACCGCAGCGATGTGCTGGGATTCGTAGTGGCTGTCGTGCTTGCGGTCATGCTTATGATCGTGTCGCTGCTTCTGCTCCTCCGTAAACATATGAAGAAACGTGGTGATAAGCATGAGACGTAACCGCAGCAGCCTGTTTTCCGATATAGCCTTTTTGGTATTCCTGGTGCTGATCTTCATATGTATCGTGTTTATCGCAGGCTCTCCCGATCATTACATCCAGAATATTATTATTTTAAATATCGCTTTTCTGCTGGCACTGGTCACCTATTTCACCAACGTAACCGCCGGGCTGGTGCTTAATCTTGCATTTATCTTCGGATACGGCTTTTTTGTTCTCTACCAGACGGTGTCGGAGGGGGAGACCATTGGTGTCAATACGTATTTTTGGCTGGTGATGACTCCGCTGCTTACGGTGGTGCTGTGGGTATTCACCTCCACTACCCGGGAGCTGCAGGCCGAGAACGAGCGGCTGGAGAAACGAACGGCTAATCTCGCCACTGTAGACGAGAACACCGATTTGCGCAACACGATATCTTTTCAGAAGGACGCCAGTCTGTTCACAGGGATTTCTACCCGCTACAGCATTCCGCTGACCCTGCTGGTGGTCAAGGTGAAGTACTGGAGCGAAATCCGCCGTCTGATTCCTGAAGATCAGTTATCCGACGCGATCTATGATGTCTCCCAGCTTAGTCAATCCAGTATCCGCACCAATGATGCGCTGTATTTGCTGGACAAGGAGGATGCCACCTGGGGGCTTCTGCTATTCACGGACCGCGAAGGGGCCAAGATTGTAATCGAACGGATTAAATTCAAGCTGCAGGAATTGAATGACACGGAGTTCTCTAAGAAATATAAGGTCAATCTGGGGCTGAAAATCGGAGCCGTGCAATATGAGGAAGCAACGATAGAGAATCCGTTAGACTTTATTGTTCAGGCCAAGAAGCAGCTGGAGTATGATGTGTAGCCGATAAGTAGTCCGTATCAGTATAGCTGGCGATAAGCATGCTGGTGGCTCTCGCGAGCCTGGCCCTAGTGCCTGCTGATTGATGGCGGAATGGTGAAGCCGCTCTAGCTGGGCTGTGTATTGATTTTGATGGTTGACTCCACGCTCCAGATCACGTATGATAGTATGGCGTGTAAATCTGTGGATTTAGTTATCTCCCTAGAGATCGCTTCATTTTGCCATAGAGATTGTATATGTACGGGAAGGAGGTTACTACAATGAAAGAAGGCATACACCCTAAATTCAACCAGGTGATTTTCCTGGATGCCAGCGTAGGTTTCAAATTCCTGAGCTCGTCCACTAAATCGTCCGGTGAAACTATGGAATGGGAAGACGGCAACACTTATCCAGTGATCCGTGTGGACTCCAGCTCCGCATCCCACCCGTTCTACACTGGTAAACAAAGAGATACCGAAACTGGCGGCCGTGTTGACAAGTTCAAACAACGGTTGGCTCAGAAGAAATAATAGTTTGGCCACAGAGGATATTCCGCAGCCATGCAGATGGCGGATGGGAGATCCTCTTTTTTTTGTACAAGCTGCTTATCAACCGCAGATTTCGGGTAATAATAAGCAGGTGGGAAGTGGAAGGTGTCAATTATAGCGTTTGGAACGGCATGTAATGTGTTTTCCGAAAGGTAGTTGATTTCACCCATGTACTATCTGAAAGGCAAAAACAAATCGAGATGGCGTCGATTGTTTACCGGAAAAGTACCCTAGCCTCTGGAACCTGGCATAACTAAACATTCACTTCTCACCTTTTGAAGACTCTGCGGGCTGCCCGCAGGGTCTTCGTTGTGTTTCGAAGGCACAGAGCTGGCTGAAGAACCAGTGGTTCCCTTTGACCTGTACGCGAAGCAAATGTCCCGTGACATCCGGAGTTTTTGTAAGTATCATTCATTTGTGTGAAAGAGTAGGATATAATAAGGCAAAGTGATCTCAAAAATAGGAGAAATATGACATGCCGTGGATGCAGGGTTATCCGTTTTATCTATTGATGGGCTGTGTTCTAAGTCTCTATATGGGTGTCAGTTCATATAAGTACCGCTCCACGCCGGGAAGACGTTATTTATGGATCTTAATGCTGCTGGTCAGCTTGATCTTTGCGGCTACAGCCGGAGAGATCATATCGGTTTCTTTTCAGGCCAAGCTTTGGTGGAAGAATCTGCAGCAGCCCCCGCTATTTCTAAGCACGATCTTTACTTACGCGGTAATCAAAGAGTATGTGTCCCGTTCTGTGGAGGGGCTGGCCAGGAGGCTTGCCCTCTTCTGCATTCCGGTTGCCCTGGATGTGGCGCTGATCTTTACCGATTCGTATCATCACCTGATGCGCAGCGGGATAGGACTTGCCACCGTGGCGGGCGTCACCGGAATAGTAGTTCATCCCACGGTGCTGAGTATGATACTGATTGCCTATGACCAGATGTTCGGGTTATATGCTGTTTATTTACTGGCTTTATCCTTACTGAACTCCCCCAAATATTATTTTCGCCGGAATCTAATGTTGCTGGGAGGGCTGCTGATTCCGGTTCTATCAGTGTTTTTGCTGCCGCTTCTCAGAATTACCATTACAGGCTTCACGGCATTTACTTATCTGCCGCCGATTCTTGCCGGATACCTCAGCATTTTCCGCGATCCGCGGCTGTCGCTGTATCCTCTGGCCAAGAGTAAAATCTTTGAGAATATGAAAGACGGCATTGTGCTGACGGACCGCTATGACAACATTATTGATATAAATGAGGCAGCTGACGCTATGCTGCGCAGCTTGCTGAAAGAGCAGCAGGAGCCTAGGAACAACACCTGGATGGGCAGGAGTATCCATCTGCTGCTGAACCGCTATGAAGATATCGCATCACAATATTCCAAACGTATCGAGGGGCAATTCGAAATCAAAGCGCCTAGCGAGGAGGGGGCCTGGTTTGGCGTCTCTCTCATTGCCACTGAACGGGGCAAGGCCGAAACTACGGGGATGCTCATGGTATTCAGTGACCTCAGCGAGAAGAAACGTTATGAACGTGAACTGCTCCATCAGGCGACAGTGGATGATCTGACCGGCCTCTATAACCGGAGGCATTTCATGCGTCTGTTACAGCAGTATCCTGTACGGGACGGAGCGGGACTAGCGCTGCTTCTGTTCGACATAGACGATTTCAAATTGATTAACGATACATACGGGCATATGGCTGGCGATCTGGCACTGGTGAACTTCTCCCGCAAGATCCTTGCGGAATATGAGGATAAGGGGATTGCTGGCAGGGTGGGCGGCGAAGAGTTCGCCGTGTGCTTCTTCACAGGCAGCGAGAACGAGGCGCTGAAGGAGGCAGAGTGTTTCCGGGAAACGATGGGCGGGCATGTGGTCCATCTGGGCGAGGGACACAGTATCAGGCTTACGGTCAGCATCGGAATTGCCTTCACGGAGCGCAGCGATGTAACCTTTGAGGATCTGTACCGCCAGGCCGATGAAGCGCTGTATCTATCCAAGGCCACCGGCAAGAACAGAGTTACGCTGGGCCGCGAGCCGGCCATTCGGGAAGCACTTAAAGGATGAGTACATAGAATAAATGATTTGAGGCACCTATCAAATAGCCGCGATTCTGCAATTTTGCAGAGCACCGCGGCTTTTTTTTGAAATATAAGGATTTATAGGGTTCACGCTATTGCGAGCGCACAAGCCTAATGTTACTCCGTCTCCAAGACCACCTTCAGGGCCGTTCCCGTTGGAGGCAGGCTTCGGGTCAGGAAGGGACTATAGAACCCGATAACCTTGGCGCCCTCGGTGAGATCGGCGGAGGATACAGCTTCTCCGCTTGAATTGATGATAACAGTAGCCTCCGTCAGGCGAAGCACAACTTCATTTTGTGATTTCCCGCTCAGTGCACTGCCGCGGATACGGATGCTGGCTGTACCATCCCCGGCGGTAATGACTTGCTGGATGGTGCCTGCCGTGCCCAGAAATTCGTCTGGTGATTCCGCGTCCAGTACAGTAATCTGGTAGGCCGGAGTTTGCGGAGGCAGGCTGCGGGTAGAGATCAGGGAGTGCTGAGCCTCAATAGTCATGCCGATGTGAAGCTCGCTGAAGGCCAGCGCCGAGCCGTCTTTGCGGACAAGCCGGGTATCCTTCCCAACGTTCAGAACGATTCCCTCTGTACCGATCCCCCGGATATGCACGGCCTGGTAGTTGTCCGCATCGGTAATAGAAGTGATCACGCCGGTCTCACTGAGACCATCTGCTGCCGGACGAATCAGAATCTGTTGTCCCTCCACGGTTACCGCTTGCCGCAGCACTTTACTTATAAAAGAGGCGGGGACATACAGCTTGCCCTGCTTTGTTTGCGGAGCTGTACCGAGTGTGATGTATCTTTTATTGATTGTATAACGGTCTTGGCCACTTTTTACTGTAGTGAAAATGCTCCCCTTATTCAGGTCTACGGCCTTCGTCTGCGCATTCCAGGCAACCGTGAAGCCAAGCGCACCGGCAACAGCGCGAAGAGGAACCAGCGGCTCTTTGCTGCCGGAAGGCTGGTAGCCGGACTCCGAAAGAGCAGTCCCGCTCAGGGATATCGAGAATATAGCAGCCACAGATGAGGATGCCTTTACGGCGCTGAAGTGTGTGGATGAAGCACTAGGGGCAGCAGAGACCCCTCCGGTGGTAAGGGCGAGCGACAGGGTTAGAAGGATAACACTTGTTTTTAGGATAGCGTTCATGAAGGAAGCTCCTTTGGTTCAGATTCTCTGGTGCCGGGTCTGTTAACCTCTAAACGTCAGGATATGGGATTTTGTTGCATAAGTCCCATATCCGTTTAGAATGAAAATATTAACAATAGCTTCAATACAGACGCTTAGGAGGGGAACTATGTATCAGACATATATTTTTGATCTATATGGCACGCTGATTGACATTAAGACGGATGAGGAGCAACCCGGAGTCTGGGAGCGGCTTGCGCTCCACTTCGGTTATCATGGCCTGACTATTACCGGAGGGGAGCTGCAGCAGCGGTTTCTGCTGGAACGGGACCGTCAGCTTGCCGCTGCTGCACAGCACTGTGAGTTCCCGGATTTTGTGATGGAGGAGGTCTTCCGGGAGGTAGCCCGGTATTTGGGCGGGAACCCTGGACAAGCCTGGCTGCACGAAACCGTAAGATGGCTGCGCACCTTATCCATGATTAAGATCTCCCTGTATGACGGGGTTGAGGAAATACTGCGGCACCTGAGATCGCGGGGCAAGAAGGTGTTCTTGCTCTCCAACGGCCAGAAAACCTTCATCGAAGCAGAACTGACCATGCTGGGTATTCTGCATTTATTCGACGGGGTTGCGATATCCTCGGAGGCAGGCATCAGCAAACCTGATCCGCTGTTTTACCGCTATTTGACAGAGAAGTACGGGGCTGATCTAAGCTCGGCTGTTATGATCGGCAATGATCCGCGTACAGACATGACGGGTGCGGCGGCAGTGGGAATTGATTCCTGCTTCATTCGTACGGCTTCCTCTCCGGCTGACGTTCCGGTGCAGAGCACCGTCCAAATCTGGGATGGCGATTTGCGCAAAATCCCTGGCTGGAACCTGTAGCTTTCTGGATTACTGGCGGTACATTTGCTCCCGGTTCCGGCCAGATTTATAATATGCCTAAGATCTTAATATGTGGGAGAGAAGGGCTGGACCATGACCTTAATTATTATCGCTGTTTTCCTTGTGGCGCTGGCCGTGTTGGCTTACGTTGTAATGACCTTTTATCCTTCCTTTGGCCGCAGAGCCTCCAAGGAGGAAAAGCGGATGATCAGCCGCTCGCTGAATTACAAGAATGGCAAATTTGTGTATCCTGCAGCAACTGTGATGATGGAAAACAGCGCTGGAGGCGGCTTTTCCATTCTCAAGGATTTCATCAAAGGCAATCCCCGCTCGCGGCCGCAGCAGCCCCTGATTCCGGAGAAGCTCCTGCCCGGTTCGATTCAGGCGACCGGAGACACCCGGGTGACCTGGTTTGGACATTCCGCTGTCCTGCTGGAGATAGATGGAGTGACGCTATTCCTTGATCCGATGCTGGGCCGCTCGCCATCCCCTTTTCCATTTGTCGGGGGACGTCGATACAGCAAGCAGCTGCCGGCCCAGATTTCGGAGCTGCCTCACATCGATGCCGTACTGCTCTCCCATGACCATTATGACCACCTCGACTACGGCACGATCAAGCAGTTGAAGGACAAGGTGGGCATGTTCATTGTACCGCTTGGCGTCGGTGCACACCTGCAGCGCTGGGGGGTGAGCCGGGAGAACATTCGTGAGCAGGACTGGTGGGATGAAATCCGGTATGCGGGGCTTACGCTGACCAGTGCTCCGGCGCGGCATTTCTCCGGGCGCAGCCTGCTGGACCGCAACTCCACCCTCTGGTGCTCATGGATTATCCGGGGGGCGGAGACGAAGATCTTCTTCAGCGGGGACAGCGGCTATGGCCCTCACTTTGCCGAGATTGGCGAGAAGTATGGACCCTTTGATCTGACGCTGATGGAATGCGGTCAATACGATCCGCGCTGGGCGGATATTCATATGTTTCCGGAACAGACAGTTCAGGCGCATTTGGATGTGCGCGGCGCCCTCATGATTCCGATCCATTGGGCGGCATTTACCCTGTCGATGCATGACTGGACTGATCCGGTGGAGCGTGTCTTTGCAGCAGCGAAGGCGCAGAATGTGCGTCTGGCTACACCGCGCATCGGCGAGCCGGTCTATGCGGGTTCTGCCGAGGTCCCTTCACTGGCATGGTGGAAGTAAGAGGCGAGACGGAGTAAGGACTTGTGGTACAATAGCTGTGCATAAATGCCAGAGGAGCTGACTATACGAATATGAGTGATCAAGTAAATGAACAGGAGCTGCTGGAGGTGCTGGCTGCGGAGACGAAAGTCGATCCGAAGCTGATTGAGCTGGTGCTGAAGCATGAGCAGACCTTTATCAACAAGGCCAAAGCAAATGCCAAAGGTGAGGTAGACATCGATAACGATGATCTGGTGGATTATATCGTCGCCCAGCGCGATGTGAAGCTGGATGAACTGACTGTAGAGAGCATCCTCGATGCTGAAATGGATTATTTAATGGATAAAGGGCTAGCGGGATATATTGACTAACCCTTTCGGCTGCCCGGTTTTCGGCCTTTGCGGAAGACTCAGACCGGGCAGAATATTTTTATTTTTAGCAATTCCTTTGCTTTCGGAGAATTAATGTGATACAATAAATTCAAACATAAAGTTAAACCTTAATTCACATATTGTAAAGGGTTATCATTTGTGCGTATGAAGCCTTTTCCAATGTGTGAATTTTTATTTGTTCGTACAATACGTAGGAATAAAAGGACATGTGTTAAATAAAATTTTGGAGGTAATATCATGCAAACAGGTACAGTTAAATGGTTCAATGCAGACAAAGGTTTCGGTTTTATCGAGGTTGAAGGCGGAAGCGACGTATTCGTACACTTCTCCGCAATCACTGGCGACGGCTTCAAATCTTTGGACGAAGGCCAACGCGTTGAGTTCAACGTAACTCAAGGCGCTCGTGGACCACAAGCCGAAAACGTTGTAAAACTGTAATTTTGAAATCAGGCTGTCCTTAACACATGTTGAGGGCAGCTTTTTTTTTTGACACCGAACAAGCCGCTGCAGCCCTGCCATAACGCCCGTTAAGGGGTGTGGACATCTTCTCAATTCGAACCAAGGAGGGGTACTTATGTATTTTCGTAAAAAAGCACTGGAGGATCTTCCACAGGAAGACACAGCCATCTGGTCCTGCACCAAAGAGGATTGCTCAGGATGGATGCGCGATAACTTTGCCTTTCAATATGTACCTACCTGCTGGCAATGTAACTCTCCAATGACTAGAAGCATGAAGATACTGCCTATGCTTGTGAACACGAATTTTGACATGAAGGCGATCAAGAAGGGCATTACGATTACGTAATCTGCCGCTTCAGAAGCCGATCTATACATTTAGACAGCACTAAGAATATCATTTAGCAGTCGGTTCCTTTAGAGGAGCGGGCTATTTTTTTTGTGAATAAGGCCCTTAACAGAACCCTTGCCAAGGGAAACTGCTTAAGGGTTTTTTTGGTGCGTCTGGCGGAGGGCGGCATTTGTTCTTGACAATTGGTGAAACTTTTGGAGAATAAGGTTGGAAACGCTGCCACGTGAAAGAGGGAATCCTGTGTGTATGGGAAAATAAAGGAACTAAATACGCTGCGCAATCAAATATTCATTGGGTTTCTGCTGGTTATGCTGGTGATTATTGCTGTGTCCGGGGCATTTGTGTATAACAGGGTCTCGTTTTTGCTGAAAAATAATGCAGAGCGGCACATCCAGCAGACTGCGGTGCAAGCTAACGGGAGGCTGGATGCGCTGATTGACCAGATCGACAGCCTGACGGAGCAGGTAGCGAATCACCCGACCGTTCAGCAGCTGCTGACGGAAGAGCTGAACGGCAAATCCGTGTCTTTTAACCAGCGGCAGTCTCTGCTGCAGATTGTCTCCAGCTACCAGGCCTATATGCCGAGTGTGGGTTCTCTGGAACTGTATACGGCGGATTACCGGCTGCTGTTCCCGATCAAGGAAGGCAGCCTGGGCACAAGAATCAGCAATCCTTACATCACTGAAGCCAATACTCAAAAGGGCAGGCTGGTCTGGATCGGCGTTGATCCCAATGACGATGGGAGTCTTCTGGCCATCCGCCAGGTGAGTCTGATGGACCGCTGGTTCTCACGGGGCGGCTATTTAATCGCGCGTATCCAGCGCAGCTACTTCCAGCTCGATGACCCGCTGTCCGGCAGCGACGGGGGCGAATCTGTGCTGCTGGTGAATGATGAAGGCCAACTGCTCGGGGGCAGTGAGGAGCCTAAGCCCGAGCTGTTGCCGCTGCTTGCCAGCGAGGACCAGACGGTCAGCTTTCAGGATAAGGAATATGTGCAGGTGAAGCTGCGCTCGGACAAGACCAACTGGACACTGCTGGTACTCACTCCAGTAAGCTATGTTACCAAAGGTATCTCAATTCTTAGAACGGTATTACTGGTTTCGGGAGGAATCGGCACGCTGCTGTTTTTATTGTTGTCTTTTGTGCTGTCTACGATGATTACCAGGCCGATTATCCATCTGATTCGGGCAATGCGTAAATCCAGACTCGGGGTTCTGACCCCTAATTCAGAGTCGGTATCCACAATGGAATTAAGGGAATTGAATTATACGTACAATGGCATGATTGCCAATATGAATGATCTGATCCGTGTGGTATATGAAAAAGAAGTACTGCAGAGCCGTACGGAGCTAAAGGCGCTGCAGGCGCAGATTAACCCGCATTTCCTGTTTAATACGCTGGAGGCATTCAACTGGTCGCTTGAGGAGAAGGGTGAAGAAGAGCTGGCCGGGCTTGTGGTTATCATGTCCAGGCTGTTCCGGTACATTATCGGAAATTCGAGCTCCGATGAATGGGTTACACTTGGGGAAGAGATGGAGCAGGTGAAGCGTTATCTGAAAATTATGGAGATGCGGATGGGGGACCGCCTGTCCTGGAATATTCAGCTTGAGCTTCCTGAGGCGGCCGTACCTGTGCCAAAGCTGCTTATTCAGCCGATCGTCGAGAATGCGATTCTCCACGGAGTGGAGGGCCGGGTAGGGAACGGAGCAGTCAGTGTTATTGTCACCCCCTCCACGCGTGAAGGCTGGACCCGGATATCGATACAGGACGACGGCCCGGGAATGGATTCCGACACCTTAAAGTCATTATACGTTGCACTGGAAGGCGGTCCATCTATCTCTTCTAAGGGTACGGGAATAGGGCTTGTAAATGTCCAGCGGCGTCTGAAGCTGTACTATAGAGCGGAAGGCACGGAGATGGAGGGAATGCGCATTGAGAGTAACCGTTCCGAGGGAACGGTGATCACTTTTGAAATTCCGAATGATGGAGGACATACTTATGAATCTGGGCAATAGGACAATACTGATCGTAGATGATGAACCGAGAACACGGCAGGGCATCCGGCAGACGCTGGAGGTGTGGGCGGCTGGCCGCTACATCATAGAAACGGCTGATAACGGAATTGACGCGCGTGAACGGCTGCAGCATGGACGTGTGCATTTGCTGATTACCGATGTCCGCATGCCTGAGGTCAGTGGACTGGACCTGATCCGCTCCCTGAAGGGAGAAGCCCGGAAGCCGGTCATTATTGTCATCTCCGGCTACGCTGAGTTTGAATATGTGCAGCAGGCACTGAGGCTTGGAGCATTCAATTATCTGCTTAAACCGCTGGACAAGGGAGAACTGCTAGAAGTTGTGGAGACGGCTTTGAAGCAGGAAGAAGAGCAGCAGCGCCACGAGAAGCTGGAGAAGCTGGTGGATCACAAGCTGATGGAGATCGATCCGGATACGGCGGGAATGGGGGAACCGGTGAAGGAAGCCTTGGCCTATGTAGAGCAGCATCTGCACGAGCAGCTGACCCTGTCTGAAGTAGCCGGCTTGATTCACTTGAATGCCAGCTACTTCAGCGTGCTATTCAAAGAGCAGGTTGGCGTATCGTTCAGCGAATATTTGTCGCGTATCCGAATTCAGCGTGCCAAGGAGCTGCTGTTGCAGACGCGCCTGCCGATTGGTGAGATCGGAGAGCGCGTAGGCTACCGCACGGATAAATATTTTATCAAAGTGTTCAAGTCCCTGGAAGACATCAGTCCAAGCCGCTACCGCCAACAAATGAAGGATGAGCACAGCGAAATCCAATAAAAGTGGAATTATACCCAATGAGCGTGATCTTATAGTCCTCCGGCCGCGATGCTAGAGTGTGTATGAGAACGATTACATTCGCCCGCACAACAAATCATGGAGGTTATAGGAATGCGGAGGAACACAATAACCCCAAGCCTGATATTGACGTTTATGCTGGCACTCGTTCTGCCGGGCTGCGGTTGGGGGGGCAATTCAGCCGGGACCAGCCCTGCGTCCCAGACACCAGGTGACGCGCCGGCGCAAAAGGTTACCCTCAAGATGATGCATTTATGGCCGGCGGACAGCTCGGCACAGCAGAATAAACTGGTTGGACAGATCATAGACGATTACCAGAAGGAGCATCCGAACGTCACGATCAAGCAGGAAGTGCTGGAGAATGAGCAGTATAAGAACAAGCTGAAGGTGCTGTCTGCCGCAAACGAGCTGCCGGATGTCGGCATTACTTGGGCCGCAGGCTTCATGGAGCCTTACGTGAAGGGCGGATTGTTCGCTCCGCTGGATGATATCCTGTACGGGGAGCAGCTGAAGGACAAATTTGTAGCCGGCACTACGGAAGCTTATGCAGTGGACGGCAAGACTTATGCCCTGCCCATCGAGCTGAACATCTCGCCTATTTACTATAACAAGGATATCTTTTCCAAATACAGTCTGCGGGTTCCAACCACGTATAAGGAATTCAAGCAAATTGTGAGAATACTCTCGTATAACGGAGTAACTTCTATCGCCTTGGGCAACAAAGACCGCTGGACCGGCTCATTGTGGTATATGTATCTGGCCGACCGGATCGCGGGAAGCGACACCCTGAAGAAAGCAACCGATGGTTCAGGTTCATTCGCTAACCCGGGATTGATCAAGGCTGCGGCTGAAGTGCAGACTCTGGTGGACATGAACGCTTTTAATAGGGGCTTCAACGGATTGTCGAACGAGGAGGGCAAGTCGGAGTTCGTGAATGAAAAAGCGGCTATGTATCTGACAGGAACATGGGAGCTGCCCAACTTTACTACCAACCCGGATATCCCGCAGGTATTTAAGGACAAGGTTGGGTTCTTCAAGTTCCCTACCGTGGATGGGGGAAAAGGAAATATCAACAGCTGGGTGGGCGGTCCCGGTGTCGGCCTATTCATAGCTGAATCCTCCAAGGTGAAGGAAGAAGCCAAAGCCTTCGTCGAGTACTTCGTATCCAAATGGGGCGAGGATTCTGTAACGACGGCGGGTGTTATTCCGGCGACCAAAGTAGATACCTCGAATTCCGAGCTGCCTCAGTTGTATGTGGATTTGCTGAACGAGCTCAATCATGCGAGCAGCATTACTTTGTTTGCGGATGTGCAGATGAAGCCGAATGCCGCTCAGGTCCACCTGGATATGATTCAGGCACTGTTCGGCAAGGCAGTAACGCCGGAGCAGTTCGCAGCCAAGCATAAAGAAGCGGTGGAGAAAGGAACTTGAGCCGTTTCATTTGATAGCAAATGGTCGTCAAAAAGCACAATGGGATGTCCCGCAGCCGGATCAAGGCTTACGGGGCATCCCATTTTTTTGAAAAGAAATCATCATCGGAGAACTAGTAGAACTCAGTGTGCCGGTGCGGCCGAAGGGACAGCAGCCTCCGAAGACTCGTGCCCAATCAGGCCATGCTTTTCCCAAGCCCGGCTCTTCCAGCGGAAATACATGATGACCGCCCGAAGCCATTCATCAAAGGCGGTAGCCAGCCAGACCCCGGCCAGGCCCAGATGCATCTGGAATACCAGGACATAGCCGAGCGGCAGACTGATGCAGACCATCGATATAAGACCCATATAGACAGGGAATTTGGCATCGCCCGAGGCGCGCAAGGAGTTGATAATGACCAGGTTGCAGGTTCGTCCGGTCTCCAGGAAGATACTGAGCAGAATAACCTGGGCACCCATGGTGACGATACTCATATTATCTGTAAATAGACCCATCAGCGGAATACGGAAGAAAATGACGGCAGCATCAATAATCACCGTGACGAGCAGCGCCCATTTTGCACTGTTGAACACCCGCTTGTAAGCTTCCTCCGGCCGCCCTGCTCCGACGAGATGTCCTACAATAATGGAGGTTCCCATAGATACAGCAACGCTGAATAAGAAGATGTAGCTGGAGATATTCAGCGCATATTGGCGGGTAGCCATAGCTTCGGCGCCCAGATACGTAATATATAGGGTGAAAATCAGCTGGCAGGATTGATAGATCACCGATTCAAACGCGGACGGGATACCGATTTTGAGAATTTGCATGACATATTTTTTGGAAAGATGAATGTAATACGTCCATTTTACCCGCACCTCCATAATTCTGTAGAGCAGCAGGAAGAAGAGAATCAGGCAAATGAGACGGCTGGCTACCGTGGAAATTGCTGCTCCTTGCACACCCAGCGCAGGCAGGCCGAAATGTCCAAAGATCAGCAGATAATTACCGGCTACGTGAATGAGATTCATCAGCAGGGAGACCATCATGGTCTGCTTGGTAAAGCCGTGTGTGCGGATGGTCGTTGCCAGGGCATTCAGCAGCGCCTGCAGGAAAATCCCGCCTCCGACGATATGGATATAGACCTTGGCGTGTACGAGAATGTCCCCTGTGACATTCAGCGCGCCCAGCAGCGAGCCTCCGAAGAACAGCAGAGCTGTACTGAGAATAATGCCTACGGCCAGATTTAATGTTATGGCATTGCCGGTGATCTCTGCGGCCTCTTTGGGCCTCCTCGATCCGAGATACTGGGACACGACAATGGCTGCACCGTTGCCGATTACGCTCAGCACGAGGATAGCCATAGTAATAATTTGATTGGCTGCGCCTACACCGGACACCGCATCATCCGATACCGAGCTGATCATGAACGTATCCACACTTCCCATAAGCATAAACAGGAACAGTTCGAGAAATATAGGCCAGGTCAGCTTAATCAAATTAAACTCCTGGTGTTTCGTTTGGTTCATTACACACCTTCTTTTAGTTATTTCTTGCTGCCTGTCAGCTGTAAACAAGGTGTATGTTAGCACAGCTTTTATGAAAATGCAGTACATTTACGAAAATTCTGAAAAAACCAACATGAGTTTCCTGGACCACTCCCGTTAAGCAGACCTTTACCAGGCACAATAGTATCCTTGGAGTAACTACAACACGGCAAAGTGCCTACTTCCCTTAATGAATCTATGCACCTACAATAGGTGAAGCACTTACTAAAATATATTAAAAGGAGTCGAATAGATGAAGCTGCAATTGGCGCTGGACCTTGTAAATATTGAAGGGGCGAAGGATATTGTCTCGGAGGTAGCCGAATTCATAGATATTGTGGAGATTGGAACACCGATTGTTATTAATGAGGGCCTGCATGCGGTGAAGGCGATGAAGGAAGCTTTTCCAGCATTGACCGTATTGGCAGATCTGAAAATTATGGATGCCGGCGGGTACGAGGTGATGAAGGCGGCTGAAGCAGGCGCGGATATCGTGACCGTACTTGGTGTGTCCGATGACTCAACGATTAAAGGGGCTGTAGAGGAAGCCAAGAAAAGCGGCCGTGAGATTCTTGTGGACCTGATCAACGTCAAGGATATCAAGGGAAGAGCGGCCGAAGTGGACGCGCTTGGTGTGGATTATGTCTGTGTGCATTCCGGGTATGACCATCAGGCTGAAGGCAAAAACTCCTTCGCTGATCTGCAGGCCATCAAGAGTGTAGTGAAGCAGGCCAAAACGGCAATTGCCGGGGGCATCAAGCTGGGCACGCTGCCTGAAGTGATTGCAGCCGGCCCCGATCTGGTGATCGTTGGCGGCGGCATTACCGGTGAAAGCGATCAGAAGGCTGCGGCGGCGGAAATGAAGCGCCTGGTCAGCCAGGCCTAATCCCTTTATGGATACTGTTAGCTATGCACAGGAGATAGTGAATGAGCTGCAGCGTTCGGTCGGACAGCTTGAGACAGCGGAGGCCGAGCAGCTGGCAGCGCTGCTGCTGCGCTCCGGCAAGGTCTTCGTCGCCGGTGCCGGCCGCTCTGGTCTTATGGGCCGGGCCTTCGCGATGCGGCTGATGCACACCGGTAAGGAAGCCTACGTGGTCGGTGAAACGGTAACACCGGGGATCGGGCCGGGAGATGTGCTGGTGCTGGGCTCCGGTTCCGGCGAGACGGCCAGCCTCTTGACCATGGCCGGCAAAGCTAAGGCAGCGGGAGCCGCCGTTGTGGCTGTAACGATTTCCCCGGAGTCATCCATTGGCCGGCTGGCTGATCAAACCGTCAAGCTGCCGGGTGCACCCAAGGAACAGACGGACGGAGGTCATATCACCATCCAGCCGATGGCTTCACTGTTTGAACAGACCCTGCTGCTCTTTTACGATGCCGTGATTCTGCGGATGATGGAAGAGACCGGCCAGACCTCCACCCGGATGTTCGGCAACCACGCCAATCTGGAATGAAAATAACACCGCCTGTCCAAAGAATCCGGATAGGCGGTGTTTGATTGTGTACAGCTGGCAGATTCTTGATCTATCTTACGGCCTGCCCCTCTAGCGCTTAAGCAAATCCTCGCGGATAGGTGTGAAGGCATCGAGCAGCGCTGATTCTGCCTCCAAGGCTGTTACGCCATGTTTGGCATTTGCCGGTATGGCAATACTTTGGCCTGCGCTAACAATGTGCTCCATGCCGTCAATACGGAACACAAAGCTTCCACGCAGACAGTAGCTCATCTGCTCGTGGGGATGGCTGTGCTCATAGCCCTCGGCCCCTTTTTCGAAATGAACCTCCATCATCATCAGACTTGCTGCCGCATTCAAAATACAGCGTTTGACTCCAGGCTCTGCCGGTTCCCATACTCCAAGATTGCTCATGTTCTAATCTTCCTCCATCTATTTAATGTGTGTATTACCCGGATTTGCCGCTTATCGAGGCATGGCGATGTGAATCCTGCCTGCCTCAAGTCTCAGTCCCATTGGCTCAGGCTGTCCTGGCTCTGCTGTCTCAGGCTCTCCAAGCAGTCTGAGTGGTCCAAGGTCCGGGACCGTAATATGACGGCTCTGCCCGGTACCGTTGATGGCGGCGATAAACCACGCGCCGTCCGACCGGGTGATCTTGTACAAGCGCACACCTTCGGCTGCCTCTCCATAATCGAGATGCTCCAGCTGCAAGGAGGGGCTGTCTTCTATCCGGGGATGCAGCAGAATTACATAGTCGCTGTTACCGCCGTACACGCGGAAATGCTGCTGTGCTGCGAGCGGATAATTCCCGCCTAAGGCCCCTTCGCGCATGGTGATGACCGGGCGTACAGGCTCGGCAATATGTGCGCTCATCCGCATGCTGCTGAGGCATGCTGCATCAATGCATTGCTCTGTTATTTCCGCCCTTGTACTAAGTGTATGCAGATTCCATACGCTGTCTGCCGCCCCCTCGATTCGGTCCCAGACCAGATACACATCAAAGCCTGCCTTAATGAATACAAAATTACGCTCATACTCCCTGGCATTAGCATCTGGAATGCGGCTTCTTACATAATCCAGTTCCTCCGAAAACCGGACCTCCTTGCAGTTGCTTCGCAGCGGGCCGTTGGCGAATCTTCCGGATTTATCATCAAATTGGACAACATTATGGGCTGCGCCGGATACATACCAGTGCCGGTCTCCGTTATAATAGCCCCCTGTTCCGGAATCGAGTGTTACCGAAACCCCGTTCGCCCAGATGGAGAAATGCCCCTCATCGTGATGAGCATGGTAAGTCAGCGGCGAAGCCTCGTAGATCGCATAATGCTGCAGATTCTGCTCCCCGCTGCGGAAGATGACATAGCCGATATCGGGATAATGTACGGAGCCGAGAGCGGGCTGCTGCTCCGGGAGGTTCGGCTGTGGATACAGTAGAGCGACCAGAGGCAGGGGATATGCTCCGTTATCCTCCACGGGTGCACCGCCGCGCTTCCAGGTCCAGATCATTTCCCCGGCAAGCTGCGGGTCTTCCTCCGTATAGAATGGAGCCGCATAGCCGAGTAGGCGAAACCACTTCTCCTGTACATTGGCATCACCAACAGCCGGTGTAAGCAGAACCGGGGGGCCGGAAACGCCGCCCTGAAGGGTATCTGCCGCAGTCACCGTGCCCATAAGGAAGCGGTACATGCCCTTTACCTTGTCATGCTTGAAATAATCAACGCCCTTCAAGCACTTCAGCAGGACGAAAAAGAGAAAATAGCGGTGCAGCACGGCCCCGTGGTAGCGGATGTTCTCCGGCCAAGCGCCGTCTGGGTCCACCACTTCCGCGAGCTGCCAGTCGATGACAGAGAGGGCATGATCAAGATAGGCTCCGCTCTGTTCCTCCTGCGGGAAGAGGAGGGCATACACGCCCAGACCGGTCGCCCGGTCCGCATTCCAGTTGCTGCGTTTGCGCCCTTCTCGTCCGGGAAGGTCTCCAGATCGAACCGGTAGTAGCCGGTATCCATCATCATTGCGGCAATGTAGCGGAAGTGGGCGAGAAGCTGAGACTTCTCCTCGGGAAGGAGAACACTGCTGCCAGCTATCTGATCATAGATGACCGAGGCAGCAGCAAGCCCTCTCCCGATAAGCACCGCACCGTAGGTATCATCGTCATGCCAGCCGTCTCTGCGGAAAATATCCATGCCTACCTGCATGTCTGCCAGCATGTACAGCAGCTTTTGCTTGGCTTGTTCCGCAAATCTGCTTTCGCCTGAGATCATATACATATTGGCGTCTGCACCCGTTGACTCAAGCTGGTACACCCAATTGGTCAGCGTGGGCTGGTTAAAAGTGGGGGAGAGCAGTTCCGGTCCCAGCGGCTGCTTCGCAGCATTCAGGAAACGGACCTCGGCGCGGATTCCTCCGCTCAGAGGCGACTCCAGGCTGAGTGCTGTTTGCATGCTGTAATGATCCCCTTCGCGTACAGGGATGAGCTCCTCATAACGCAGGACTGTCATTTCAGATTCCGCCGTATTGCTTATCCGGATACACTGCACATCCTCATCCGGAACACTTCCCGCCGGAGTCACGCCCGAAGGCTGAAGACCACTCCGGCCCCCTGGCATTTGCTCCAGATAAACATTACTGCCGCTACCCGGCTCCTGGCACCATCCCGACAGAGCATACTGCAAGCCGCCATTCGCCAGTGCAATGGGCAAACCAAGCTGGGAATGAGTCAGTCGCAGGCCGCCGATGCGGGCCCCGGCACCGCCGCCGTGTGCTGAATTCATCGGTAGTTCAGACCTCCTTGTAAAGTTGTCATGATTCGCTGGCGTCCCTTTCTTTTATTAGTATAGCCGTGCTTTCACTAAGGGCGGGATGGATAAACAAAGGGAAGAAAGGGGGACAAAGCAACTGAAAAAGTGAAATTCTCCCCCAAGGGCAGTCGCTTTCTCCCTAACCGTTATGAACGGAGCGAATTATCATTAAGGACAGATGCATAGACCAATGACAGGAGGAACAATAAATGAATGAATCGAAACGTCAAATTAACGCCTGGACCTCCGTTGCTCCCAGCCTGATTTTGACGCTGATTTTTGGAGTGTATCCCATCTTTTGGGCTCTAAAGTACATGTTCTATGATTACCAGGGCTTTGGCGAACCGCTGTTCATCGGACTGGATAATTTCGAGCGCCTGTTCCGGGACAAGGAATTCTGGCAGTCGGTGGTCAACACCTTCATCTATGCTGGCGGCAAGCTGCTGATTACTTTGCCGTTGTCCTTTGTACTGGCCGTTGTCCTCAACCGTGCACTGAAGGGGCGGCAGCTGCTCCGGGATTATTTCTTCTCCCAAGGACGTCTCGAAGGAATGAAAAAAGTCGATGTCTTCAACAAATTTATTTTTGCCGGCGATGATCTGGACAAGGAGCTCCAGGATTTGAATACCCGCTACAATGCAGCACTGGAAAAAGCCAAAGCTGCGGGCGACACCGATATTGCAGCACAGCCGGATTTCAGCGCGGTCAGTCTGCAGGGATCATTAGCTGACAAGTAAAATAGAAGGAACGCACACAAACCGCCTGCTTACAAGCCGGCGGTCTGTGTGCGTATATGGAGCGGGATTTGACTTCCCCGCGGTCATGTGCGTCTCCCGGGTGTTCTGTAGTATGATTAAGAAGGAAGGGAGCTGCTTCAATTGGCAACGGAGATTAAGGACCGCATTAACCTGAAGGAAATCAACTGCGAGAAGGAGCTTACGCTTGCTGTCATTGGCGGGAAGTGGAAGCTGATTATTCTGTGGCATCTGGGCCTGGAAGGGACCAAACGCTTCAGCGAGCTGAAGAAGCTGATTCCCCATATTACACAGAAAATGCTGACCAACCAGCTCCGTGAGCTGGAAGAGGATCAGCTTGTATTCAGACAAATGTATGCCGAGGTTCCGCCGAGAGTGGAATATTCATTGACGGAGTACGGGCAAAGCCTGCTTCCTGTGTTGCATATGATGTATGACTGGGGCAAAAACTACGGAGAGAATGTAATCTGGAAGGACATCCCTCCAGGCGAGAGATAGCAATGGAATAGAAATTTCTATGCTCATATCGATAGTATCTGCAAGGAAAGTACGTTACATAAATGTGCGTGCTTTCTTTTTGTGCCCAACTAGATTACACTAAGTATGAAGCTTACTAAAAGATATTAGATATTCGGTATTCGGTATATAAACTATATTGGAGGGATTACAGAAGATGTTAAAAACAGATTACAGTCCGTTGCTTGAATCATTCCAGTTCGCAAGCGGGATTTCGTTGAAAAACCGCGTAGTAATGGCACCTATGACCAACTTCTCCTCGAATGAGGATGGGACGGTATCCGGACCGGAGCTTGATTATTACATCCGCCGCTCCAAAGGAGCAGGAATGGTGATTACCGCCTGTGTATACGTATCGCGTGGAGGCAAGGGATTCGCAGGTGAGTTCGGTGCTGACCGTGATGAGCTGATTCCCAGCCTGCGTCAGCTGGCTGAAGCCATAAAGGGTGAGGGCGCAAAGGCGGTTCTGCAGATTTTCCACGGCGGACGCCAATGCCCGCCGGCGCAGCTGCCTGACGGACAGCCCGTCAGCGCAAGCAATGTGCCGTCAGAGCTTCCCGGCGGCGGACATGGACCTGTTCCCCGTGCGCTGACCGATGAAGAAATCGAAGGGATCATCGCCGACTTTGGTGCGGCTACCCGCCGTGCGATTGAAGCCGGATTTGACGGTGTGGAGATTCATGGAGCAAATGGTTATCTGCTGCAGCAGTTCTTCTCTCCGCATTCCAACACGCGTGAAGACCGTTGGGGTGGAGATGTGCAGAAACGCCTGGCCTTCCCGCTGGCCGTTCTGCGCGCAGTAAAAAGTGCAGTGAAAGAACATGCATCATCGCCGTTTCTTGTCGGCTACCGTTTTTCTCCTGAGGAACCGGAGACGCCTGGAATTACAATGGCCGAATCCTTCGTACTGATCGATGCGCTGAAGGAAGAAGGGCTGGATTATCTCCATGCCTCGCTGCAGGAACTCTGGTCGCTGCCGCGGCGCGGAACCGAAGACAGCCGCCCGCGGATTGAACAGATCGTTGACCGCGCGGGCAGCGGACTGCCGGTGATTGGCGTCGGTTCGCTCTACAGCGCAGATGATGCGCTGAAGGGCCTGACCAGCGGAATCCGTCTGGTGGCGCTGGGCCGTCCGCTGCTGATTGAACCGGACTGGGTGCAGAAGGTTGCTGAAGGCCGTGCCGATGAGATCCGTACGGAGCTGGACACTACTGCACAGAGCACACTTGTCATCCCCGATCCGCTGTGGGGTGCTCTGACCCATACTCCTGGCTGGATTCCAGTGAAGTCTTAAGAAGACCGCCAGCTGAATGAAATATGCTGCTCATAACCTCTCGCTGCTGCTTCATCAGGGCAGTGAGAGGTTATTTGCGTAGATTCCAAGGGATGTGTGATACAATCATATTTATTGGCGATATACATAATTTGGGCAAAGGGGATCACACCTAATGAATGTACAGCGGAGCAGCGGAGCATCTACTTCAAATGAATACCCGGAATCCCTTCAAAGCACGCTTGAACTGATCAGCGGGAAGTGGAAGGGGATTCTTCTCTATCATCTAATCAGCGGAACTAAGCGATTCAACGAAATCCGCAGGCTCTGCCCGGACATCACCCAGCGGATGCTGACTCTTCAGCTCAGAGACATGGAGCGTGCAGGACTTGTTCATCGAAAGGTGTATCCGCAGGCCCCGCGGAAGGTGGAATACTCCTTGACGGACTGTGGCCGAGGCCTGGAGACAGCCCTTCTGAATATCAAAAGCTGGGGTGAAACTTACCGCCAGGAACTCTTCAGGGAGCATCCCGGGCTGCCTGAATTGCCAGCCTCTGCTTCTCCGGCTGCAGAACCGCAGGCAGAGCCTAAACAAATATCCCCGGCTAGGAGCTAATGCTCCTGCCGGGGATATTGTTACATATAAGGGGGTGTGTACCCACTGCACCTAAGCCGTTAGGCCTTCTGCTCAGTCAGCTTGGCGATCTCGACAATGACCTGCACGGCCTTTAGCATTACATCCACGGAGGCATACTCGAATTTTCCATGGAAATTCTCGCCACCAGTGAAAATATTCGGTGTCGGCAGCCCCATATACGACAGCTGCGAACCGTCGGTGCCACCGCGGATCGGGCGGATCACTGGAGTAATACCAAGGTTCTCCATGGCTTCCTGGGCGATATCGACAATATGCCGCACTGGCTCGATTTTTTCACGCATATTATAATATTGATCCTTCATTTCCAGAACTACATTCTCTGCTCCGTAGGTAGACTGGAATTCCTCAACAATCGCTGCGATATACGCCTTGCGGTTCTCGAAGGCCTCTCGGTCAAAGTCACGGATGATATACTGCAGCTTGCTGTGCTCCGCTGTACCCGACATGGAGATCAAATGGTAAAAGCCCTCATAGCCCTCAGTGAATTCCGGCGCTTCGCCGGATGGCAGTCGGAGGTGGAACGCCATGGCGATTTTGGACGAATGAATCATCTTGCCTTTGGCAGTTCCGGGATGCACGTTTACACCGTGGAAGCTGATTTTGACACCGGCAGCATTGAAGCTTTCGTATTCCAATTCCCCGAGCGGTCCACCGTCCACCGTATAGGCATGGGAAGCCCCGAAGCGCGCAACATCGAATTTATGCGGCCCGCGTCCAATTTCCTCATCAGGGGTAAAAGCCACTCTGATCTTGCCATGCTTGATTTCCGGATGCTCCAGCAGGTAGGCCATGGCGGTCATAATCTCAGCGATTCCCGCTTTATTGTCTGCCCCCAGCAGGGTGGTGCCATCGGTTGTGATCAGCGTGTGGCCTTTGTATTCAGGCAGCTCCGGGAAGCTCTGCGTGGAGAGCACAACGCCCAATGCTTCATTCAGGACAATATCCTTGCCATCGTAGTTCTCGATAATCTGCGGCTTCACACCCGCTCCGGTGAAATCAGTCGCAGTATCCAGATGTGCCAGGAAACCGATTGTGGGAACTTGCTTTTGGGTGTTGGCAGGCAGGGTAGCCATGACATAGGCATGCTCGTCCACTGTAACCTCCACAAGTCCCAGCTCCTGAAGCTCTGCTACCAGCTTGTGGGCCAGGTCCATCTGCCCCGGTGTGGAAGGACAGGCTTCATTGTCATCATTCGATTGGGTATCCATTTGGGCATACGAAACAAACCGTTCGATCAGCTTTTCTTTCATTAACAGGTCATCTCCTCTATCTCATCGTATATCTATAGTATCACTTTCCATACAATGTCTCATCCCTTGTCGCCAGATGGGGAAACCGGCTCTTTGCGGAGCAGAGTGGCTGAGAGCAGATAGCGGTCTGGTGCCGGGCCGATATAGGTAAACGGATAGCAGGTAATCAGAGTAAGCACTGCTTCGCTGTTCTGCTGCTTGATTACACCTCTTGCGTCACCGTCTACAATCGTACTGCCGGTAATGCTGTAAATGAATTTTCCGCCCACAGTTTCAACCTCGATTAGATCACCCTTCTTCAAAGTGCCTAGCCCCCGGAACACCGTGTCACGATGGCCGGCCACCACACTGTTGCCCAATGTACCGGGCGGGGCGCTCCCTATATCATGCCCAGCCCCTTTTTTAAGCTGTGGCCGCTGCGTGCCTTCCAGAATGGCAATCCGTTTATCCAGTTTGGGCAGATAGATCTCTCCGATAATTTCGCCCTTCTTGTAGATGGGTTTTGAGGTGCTTTTTGTTTCCGATGGACTGATCATGCCGTCAGGCAGGGGTGTTTCATCATTGGACTGGGATATAATGGGAGCTTCCTCCCTCTTTTTCTCCCATTCCTGCAGTGCCTGGCGAGCCTCGGCGGGGGCCCGGAAGATTTGGAAGGCCGAATAGAGCATGATACACAAAGAGAGTACGAAGATCAGCTTCACGGCAATGGCCAGCCCCGAATGCTTCTTCATACTCTCGCCTCCAGCCTGTGTTGAAATGGGTTTACTTCTTCGAGCTTAGTCTACGTAAGATAATTATGCTCACAATTGCTACCGCCAAGCTGATCAGAATCAGGTTATACCAGGGTTCTGCAGTGTCCGGCAGCTTCTCGCCGCCGTCTGGTCCCCCGAGCGGAAGCTCATCATCCCCTAGTGTCACTCCAGGATCCGGTGATGATGTTGCTTCATTGCCGGTTCCTGTATTGCCGGTTCCCGGTGAAGCCGATGGTGGACTTCCGCTGCTGCTGTTATTGCCGCCCAGTGGAACCGGCGGGTCGGTGACCGTAGCTTCATTTGAACCCGGTGAAGCTGTTGCTGCAGGTGAAGCAGCAGGTGTAACAATTGTTCCCGGCACCGAGCTGGCGGTTGGCGCAGCGGTCGGGCCGTCTGTCGGATTCGGAGTAGCAGAAGCCGAAGGTATGGTACTAGGCGCAGCCGACGGATTCGGAGTAGCAGAAGCCGAAGGTGTGGCACTAGGCGTAGCCGAAGGATTCGGCTCACCGGAAGCGGAGAATATGAAGGCTACACTGGTTGTTTTCGCCTGATATTCATTACCAGCCTCATATGGAAAAGTTACATCCATTTGAATGGCCTCTTGGGCTCCACCAGACAGTGTTCCTACTGCCACCCGCCCCTCCGCCTCGCTCATTACCCCGGAATAGAGGATGACTCCCTCTTTTTGCAGGGTCATTTGCAGGATATTGTACAATTCCTTGTCCCCGGACATAAATTTGAAGTCTACATAGTAATTGAATGGCTCATTACCTTCATTAATCACGGTATAGTCAGAGGAGGTGACATCCCCCGGCTGCATATTGTTCATCTTCGCCATACTGGTTGTGTGTGAATTCACTGTAAGCTTTATCGTGTCCTCTGCACTTGCGCCCCCGGCATGCCAGACAACCCCGGCCAGAACGATCAGAATATAGACGCCAATAATTGCCCTGTGGTATTTTCTCTTCACTTGCCCGCTCCTTTCTTTCTGGAAGCTCAGCCTTGCTACCCGCAGACATTCGGCATAAACTCCGCTTTATTCTCACTATTTGCATATACCTTGTCGAAAAGAGTGGTTTTTTGAAGAACCACTACATGTATAAAGCGATAAAGGGAAGTGTCTAGGTTGTTAAGGAATTATGTATGTTCGTTATAACGAATAATATCAGTATAATCAAAATTTCAGATAAGTAAAAACGGGAATTAGGATGTATATTGGTCTTATAGGATCAAAAGTTAGGATAAATAGATGAATATTTAAAGATAGCTTCCGATTTCTGTTTATTTCTCTGGATTAAAGAATATTTGTGTTTTTTATAAAGAACGATTGTGGTAGTCCATTCAACATCAGCGGGTGTGTTGTTTCCAATACGTCAAAAAAGAGAAAGCAACAATACGCTGCCTTCTCTTTTTGATTCTGAATATGATTTATCTAAACCCGCTTCAGATAGTTTAGCTTTCCTTCACCAGTTCGGCAACAAGCTCATAGGAATGCAAGCGTGCAGAGTGGTCATAAATCTGCGAGGCCACGATGAATTCATCGGCCTGGGTTTCTTCTACGATTTGCAGCAGTCTTTCCTTAATCGAGGTTTGATCTCCTGCGATGGAGTAGAGCTGCTTGCTGAGCAGCATAGCCTTTTCCTGAGGAGACCACAGTCCCTCCATGCTGTCTACTGGAGGCTGGAGCTTGCCGGTCCGGCCGCGGATAATATTGAGAAATTGCTGCTGCTGCGAAGTCGCAAGCCAACGAGCCTGCTCTGTGGTTGCGGCCGCCGTAATTCCAAGCCCCACCATGACATGCGGCTTATCCAGCGTCTCTGACGGCTTGAAGCTGGTGCGGTACAGATGAAGGGCCGGCAGCAGATAATCGGGTGCGAAGTGGCTGGCAAAAGCAAATGGCAGACCAAGCTGGCCTGCGAGCTGGGCACTGAAGCCGCTGGAGCCTAGCAGCCAGATCGGCACATTCAGGCCTTCACCTGGAACTGCGCGGACACCAAGCGGCCGTGAGCCGGCTCCGTCCGGATTAAAGTAGGCTCTGAGCTCACTGAGCTGCTCAGGGAATTCACTGCCGTCACTGCCAAGGCTGCGGCGCATGGCCCGGGCAGCAGCCTGATCGGAACCGGGAGCTCTGCCCAGTCCCAGGTCGATCCGGCCGGGATACAGCGATTCAAGTGTTCCGAATTGCTCGGCAATCATGAGCGGCGCATGGTTACTGAGCATAATGCCTCCCGAACCTACCCGAATGCTCTTGGTGCCTGCGGCAACATGGCCGATGACAAGGGAGGTAGCAGAGCTGGCAATTCCAGGCATGTTATGATGCTCTGCGAGCCAATAGCGGTGATACCCCCAACCTTCGGCATGACGGGCCAGATCAAGCGTGTTATGAAAAGAATCCGCCGCCGTTCCACCCTCCACAATAGGAGCCAGATCCAGCACGGAAAACGGAATGTCCTGCAGTTTTTTCACGAATATCCCTCCCAAATGGATGCTTCTATTAATAACCAGTATTTGCAGCATGGAAATGATCTACCCGGCAATTATAACATGAAAATAAATTATTTACACACTTTAAGTAAGCTAGTGTCCGGAAGTTTGCTGCGAATCCCTCTTTTTCCAAGGGTGGCCATGAGACGAAATGAATTCTGCATTGCCTAAACGCCAACAATGAAAGCGCTTAAAAAAACTGTTGTCAATTATGGAAACCCCTGCTATAATCGCTTTGAAAAGCTTTTCTAAGTAAAAACGGCTTCGCCGTCCTTTTAAGGATGGTATCCGTTTCAGCGAGAAATATAAGGA